>NZ_CAUTBW010000016.1:0-50385 GCF_963536905.1 uncultured Alloprevotella sp.
GTTGTATTGAAGTAATCCATAATATATAAAAAAGGACAAACGGAGGGATTTTTTCCTCTTGTCTATCCTTCCACATTATAAGAACAAGCTATGAAAGAATTCTTCAAATATGTTTTAGCAACTGTTGTCGGCATTATGCTCGTAGGGATTTTCTCTTTCTTTATGGGGCTCATGATGCTCGTATCATTGGCTATCTCCGACAATCAGAAACCAATGATTGAAGACAATAGTATTTTGAGAATATCTCTTTCTGGAACGATTTCAGATCGCGCCAGCAGCAATCCATGGGCGATACTATTAGGCAACGACTTAGCTGAGCAACAAGGTCTTGACGATATGATCAAAGCCATCAAAGTGGCCAGTGAAGACGAAGATATAAAAGGTATCTACATTGAAGGAGGTATGCTGCAATCCGACTTTGCCACGCTGCAAGAACTCCGCAAAGCTCTGTTAGATTTCAAGGAGAGCGGTAAGTTTATCATTGCTTATGGCGAAAACTATACACAAGGAGCTTACTATGTGGCATCTGTGGCCGATAAAGTATTGGTTAATCCTAGCGGAATGGTGGATTGGCACGGCCTCGCTGCTCAACCCGTCTTCTATAAAGACCTCATGGAAAAAGTGGGCGTCAAGATGCAAATTTTCCGTGTTGGCACTTACAAGAGTGCCGTTGAGCCTTATATGCTCTCTGGTATGAGCCCCGCCAATCGCGAAATGACGCAATCTATGCTCAACAACCTATGGGGAAATATCTGCAAGGAGGTATCCGCATCTCGACATATCTCAACTGACAGTCTCAATGCTTATGCAGATCGCTACCAAGCTTTAGCAGAGCCGAGCAACTATGTGAAGCAGAAACTCGTGGATGGTTTGGCCTATATTGATGAAGTACGCAAAACTTTGCGTGATCAACTCGGCGGACAGAAAGTGAATCTTGTTGAAGCTTCAGAACTAGCGAAACTCTATGAAGAAGGTTCTTCGTCCTCCAAAATTGCAGTCTATTACGCTTCAGGAGAAATCTTTGGAGCGGAAGGGAATATGAACGGACTGAATGGTGAGCAAATTATCGGTAAGAACGTTGTTGAAGATTTAGATGCTCTTGCTAACGATAAGGATGTAAAAGCCGTTGTACTTCGCGTGAACTCACCTGGAGGTTCAGCTTATGCTTCAGAACAAATTTGGCACGCTGTTGAACTACTCAAAAAGAAGAAACCTGTTGTTGTTTCTATGGGCGGTTATGCTGCCAGTGGTGGCTACTACATTAGTTGTGGTGCCGATTATATCATTTCCGAACCTACGACACTCACAGGTAGTATTGGCATTTTTGGTATGGTTCCTGATGCTTCTGGTTTGCTCGAAGGGAAACTCGGTTTACATTTCGATGCTGTCAGCACCAATAAAGCTTACGATCTCGAACCAGCTACGGGGCATCTTTCTCCAGCAGCAGGTGCAGCTATGCAAGCCTATGTTGACAGAGGCTACAAACTGTTCATCAGTCGTGTTGCAGCAGGCCGACACATGACAGCACAACGCGTTAATGAAATTGGACAAGGACGTGTATGGACTGGTCAACAAGCATTAGCGCTCAAACTTGTCGATCGCTTAGGAACACTTGACGACGCTATTGCAGAAGCAGCTAAGCGCGCGAAACTCATCGATTATGAAGTAACTACTTCCGATATTGAAACGAACCTCTTCAGTGATTTTCTTTCTAACGTACAAGAGGACTATCTGGAACGTAAATTAAAAACAGTATTGGGTACATACTATGATCCTCTGCGCTTTGCAGAAAGTATAAGAGGCAGAGACGCTCTCCAAGCGCGTATGTTCTTTGAGCCCAACCTGAAATAACACACACGAACGGCTCCATGCGCCCTCTGCCTCACCCTCGATTATGGCCGTGGCTACTTCCTGTAAGTTGGCTCTACGAGTTTGTGACAACCCTACGAAACAAAGCTTTCGATTGGGGGTGGTTGCCACAGCAGCATTTCTCTGTACCAGTCATTACCGTAGGGAATCTCGCGGTAGGTGGTACGGGGAAAACGCCCCACACGGAGTACTTGCTCCGCCTCTTGGAACAAAAGTTCCGAGTAGCTACGCTTAGTCGCGGATATGGTAGAAAAAGCAAGGGGTTCAGAATGGTAGAACAAGAAAGTACTGCTGCCGAGAGCGGTGACGAACCGCTACAGATGAAGCATAAATTTCCTTGCGTGGCAGTGGCAGTGGATGAAAATCGGCGTCGAGGAATTCAGCAACTACTTTCACGCATTCCCATCCCAGAGGTGTTCATCCTCGATGATGCCCTGCAACACCGCTATGTGCAAGCGGGGCTCAACATTTTGCTCACCGACTATTCGCGGCTCTATACTCGCGATCTCGTTCTCCCTGCAGGTCGGTTGCGCGAAGCTCCCCAAGGAGCAAAACGCAGCAATATCATCATTGTGACAAAGTGCCCTGAAGATCTAAGCAGACAAGAAGCAGCGGTCATTCGACGAGAGTTACACGTACAACCAGAGCAACACTTGTTCTTCACCACCTTTCGCTACCGCCACCCCTACCCTGTTTTCGGGGCAGAATCTGATGGAACACTGCAAGGAAGTCGTGTACTGGCCATCACTGGCATTGCGCATCCTGAACCCATGTTCAAACAATTGGAAGAAGAAGGCGCAGAAGTCACTCCGTTAACCTTTCCAGATCATCACACTTTCAGCGATAATGACATCAATCGCATCAACAAGACTTTCAACGAACTATGGGAGCCTCCCTGCCTAGCTATCACAACAGAAAAGGATGCCGCTCGCTTACGCGATATGGCAGGACTCAGTCCGCTACTCAAAGTTCACCTCTTCGCTCTTCCTATTGAAGTCGACTTCCTCCTGGGAGGAGAACCTGCTTTTAAGAAACTCATCTTTTCATATCTCGACAAACAAAATAAATAATCATCATAATAATGGACATTAAGATTTACATCGAACAAGTTAAGGAGACTGCACAATGGATTAAGGAGCACACAAAGTTGCGCCCTCTCACAGCTATTGTTCTCGGCACTGGACTCGGCCACTTGGCTGAAGAAATTGATATTGTAGACGAGATTACCTACGACCAAATCCCCAACTTCCCCGTTTCAACAGTGGAAGGACACAGCGGCCGCCTTCTCTTCGGTCACCTCGGCGGCAAAGAGGTGATGGCGCTTGAAGGACGTTTCCACTACTATGAGGGATACAACATGCAGCAAGTCACTTTCCCCCAACGCGTTATGGCAGAACTCGGCATCCGCTCTCTCTTTGTCAGCAACGCCAGCGGAGGTACAAATCCAGACTTTGAGATTGGCGATTTGATGCTTATCACAGATCACATCAATTTCCAACCGGAACATCCTCTACACGGCCCCAACTACCCCGGTGGCCCTCGCTTTCTTGACATGCACGAAGCTTACGACCATGAGTACCTCGAATTGGCACGCAGCATTGCGCGTGAGAAAGGCATCAAAGTTGTCGAAGGCGTTTATCTTGCAGATCAAGGCCCCACCTATGAAACGCCAGCAGAATATAAGATGTACCGCATCCTCGGTGCTGATGCTGTCGGCATGAGTACAGTTCCTGAAGTCATCGTTGCCCGCCATGCTGGCATTCGCTGCTTTGGTGTGAGTGTCATCACCGACTTGGGCGTTGAAGGAAAGATTGTAAACATCACTCATGAGGAAGTGCAACGCGCCGCAGACGCTGTGCAGCCACTTATGGCAGACATCTTCCGCGAAATGGTGAAACGCATTGATTAACGCGATCTTTTGGATATAGAATATAAAATTTGCGTGAAAACCTCTCCATATTACCTCACCTCATCAAAGGGGGAAAGCAATCAACAAGAGTCACCCTCTGTAACTTTTCTCCGCTATATCCGTCTTACCAATAAGTGTGCGCATTATTGCGCCTACAATACATGACAAAAAAAGAAAGAACAAAATGAAAAAGATTCTAATTCTCATGGCTGTAGCACTAGGTTTCACATCCACCAGTTGTGCACGTACAGCTCCAAAAGCTGAAGCAGCCGAAGCCACGCAGGTAGAAACAACCACAGGCGTTCCCTCTACAGTAAAAATAGTCCCAACAAGCATCACTGGCGGACAAGCAATCATTGATGCTATCAAAGCCAACTATCCTAACAAAGTTGTCCTCATCGACATTTGGGCCACTTGGTGCCCTCCGTGCCGTGCAGCACTCAAGGATATTGATGCCATCAAACCCACCTATCAAAACAAGGGCGTTGTCTTCGTTTATCTCACAGGCGAAACATCTCCTCAAGATAAATGGCAGGCTATGATTCCCAGCATCTCTGGCGATCACTACCGCCTCACGAAGCAGCAGTGGCAAAACCTTTGCACAGATCTCAACATTCCTGGTATTCCTGCTTATGTCCTTCTCAACAAGGATGGTAGCGTAGGTTTCTCTAACCTTACTGAGGGCGGATATCCTGGCAACGATGTTATTCAGAATAATCTCGAAGTTGCTATTTCCAAATAAATAAGTACAACTTCCCTCTCTATATAAAACACGGAAAGAGCAGAATTGCTTTTCCGTGTTTTTTTATATTCCACAGTCAGTTCCCATATTTGTTTCCACAAAATAATCGTATCTTCGCGCCAAAATCAGAACTATGTTAGCAATTTTCATCAATGTTCTCGCTATTATTGCAGGTGGCTTTGTTGGTTCTATCACCAAGCGCAGCCTCAACGTAAAGTATCTCAATGCTCTTGCTACGGGTATGGGTATCGCCATTTTAGTGATGGGTATCAATGTAGCCATGCAAAACATGAGCAAGAGTGACAACCCTGTACTTTTTATCTTTTGTCTGGCGGCTGGTGGCCTTATCGGTACCATGCTAAACCTTGACGGCAACATGGAACGTGCGAGCAAAAAAATACAGAGCAAAAAGTCGAACGCAGACGGAGCTCCCTCGGTAGCAGAAGGCATCACTACAGCCACATTGCTCTGCTGCGTTGGCACACTTGCCATGATGGGCCCCATACTCAGCGCAATCTATGGCGATGACACCTATCTTTACACCAATGCCACGCTTGACTTCGTCACCCTCGTTATTGTAGCTTCCACCTATGGTTTTGGTTCTGCACTCTCCAGTATCCCCGTACTCCTTTGGATGTCATTCTTCTATTTCATAGGATGGATGTTCAAAGGCTCTATCTCTATGTCGCCCGACTCTTTGAGCGCACAAATCATCACCGAAACCAACATCGTGGGCGGCGTCCTTATCGCTGCAGCAGGTCTGGGTGTTCTCCACATCAAAGACTGCAAGACAGTTAATCTTCTTCCCTCTCTCTTGCTCCCCATGATTTATCTTTGCATCCGCAGTTTGTTCTAAAAAAGAGGAAGAGGTAAAATAAAATACTATAAACACAATAGCAATGGGAACAGTAAGGACAACCCCCGTAGTAGTTACCGATATGAAAAAAAGAGTAGAAGATATTCTGATGTCGGTTTCATGGCGTGACTTTGCCAGCACCTACTTTCAGAAATCTTCATCCTGGTTTTATCATAAGATGGACGGCATCGATGGCAACGGAGGTGTAGGAGGCTTCAACCCACAAGAAGCCGAGCAGATGCGTGATGCACTTATCGATCTATCTAACCGCATTCGTCGCGCTGCAGAAAAAATTTAGGCGAAGTTCTCATTGACCTTTCAAAACAAAAGTGGTCCGTAGGCAACGGGCCACTTTTTTGTCTCAACGAAAAAGTAGCGGGACGTTAAAAACTTCAGTCTCACAAAATAAATGCCCAAACCTTCGCCTCTAACGTTTATTTTGACTCTCGCTGCAACAAGATTCTGCTCATGGCCACACATACCCCGACTGCAAGTTCCAGAAAGGATGTATGCTGCAACCGAAGTAGTGGTGCAGAAGAGCAAGATTACTCACGCCTCCCCTCTCTCACTGCGTGTATAGTTCTATTGCAACTCCACCGGCTGTATCTTTCACTCTCCCCTCCCAGAAAAAACTTATTTTTTGTTGTCACGTTGTCACTGAGGGAAAAAAGTATTGATATATAAGCACTTAATGGCGTGAGCTGACAGGATAGGGATGTCGGCGAATAGGCTTATTGTATCTGAAAACGCAATAAGAATATAGGCGCTTGAGCAGATTCTTTTCGTACTTCTACTCATAGAAGGAGATAATGAAATCGCTACATCTGTCCGTGAGTTTAATTGCCGCCGGATTTGCCCATATTAGAACCGCTTTCTTGTGAGTAACTACCCGTCTTAACATCTGAATTTTCAATACTTCGAGCCGTTTTCTTCACCACTGCTCGCAATTTGCCGAAGCGCCAACTAATGCCAAGCGAAATTCTCGAAAGACCGTGAATCACATAACTCTCCGAACTTCTGAACATCGCTGTCTGAGTCGTATTTTTCAATGTTTGGTGAGGATTGAAGATATTGAAACCATTGAGTGTAATCGTCAAACGGTCTTCCTCAAGAAAAGAGCGAGAAAGATTCAGGAAATAGTATTTAAACTCAGAGCCTTGTCCTTGCAGACTAATATCGCCCCAAGTAGCACCTGCACCAAGAGCAAATTTTAGTTTCCAAGGTAAATCCTGTCGAAACATCGCAAAGATATTGCCCGAAAAGCCATAATTATGGTCGTTTGTCCTGTAAGATTTCAAATCTGAGTATTTCAGATTTCCATTCAATGTAAAAGCTGTCGATTTCCATGGGTTCACATTCAGATAAGTATCAAAGCTCCATTGCTTGGAATGTAGGAAATTGCCACTTGTTGAATGCTCCACACCATCTTTCATAAAACTATAGAATGTCAAACCATTATACGACGTAGAATAAGTTGCAGAAAAATTAACACTAAACTTTTGACTAAACAGACTATAATTCAGTTGGAAATTATGTGCTGTCTCACTCTCCAGATTGGGGTTACCATAGCTTATTTTCTCGGGGGAAAGATGATTAACATACGGAGAAAGATAATAAATATCTGGGCGACCGATACGCAAATTATAGCCCAAACGAAGTAACTGTGTATCGGTTAGATTATAGCCCAAATTCAAGCTGGGAACCCAGTCATTGAGCCGCGTAGAAAAAGCCGCACGACTCCCATTGGGATAGGTCACACGAATATGAGAACTCTCAAAACGAAGCCCCGAACGGAGAGAGAAACGTTTCAACCTATAGATGTATTCCGTGTAGCCCGCCGAAATGTCCGTACGATGACGATAAAGCAAGCTTTGAGCGACATCAGGTAAGAAATCTGTTGCTGTTCCTGCCAAACGAGAGAATTCCTCATTATCAGAACGATTCAGGCGATAGATGTATTTTGCCCCGACAGACAGCGTATGATTCTCTCCGAGTGGGGAGGTAAAGTCGATCTGTGCTGTGTGTTCTTGCGATTTATTATCAGGGTCGATACGGCGATCTTTCAGCGCGAAAGGCACGCTTTGCAAATTGTCGTAAACATTGAGAGTCTTATTGTTTCTCAAATCCGAACTAAACCGATAAGAAACGGTCAAATTCTGATTTTCTTTACCAAACTGATGCTGATAGTCGACACTGGTGTTTATCCCATGATATCGACTGTCTCTATGGTTCACATTGTCATAAGAATAAACAGTCCCTGCATTTCCTGTCAGGAATGTTGAAGAAAGGCCATGTCCCTTCTGTCTGCCAGCATAAATACTACTACTAACACTCAGCAAATCATGCTTCGAAATATCATAACTGGCATCTAAGCCTCCAAAACCATAAGTCCCATGATTATAGGACTCTCCTTTTGTTTTCAGCAAATGATTAACAGGATCAAGGATGAGTTCACGTTCAGATTCCGTCGTATTACGCAACGAATTTTCTCCATTTACTCCTCCATGCGCAGAAAGCGTCAGTTTGCCTATCTGCACCATACCAAAAATATTTCCTCCCCATCCGCGATTGCTCCAAGAAAGTGTGGGCGTTACAGTATAACCACTCGTTGTTGCCTCCGTTGCCGTAACAATATTCAGTATGCCCGATGTGCCTTCCGCATCATATTTTGCTCCTGGGTCGGTAATCACTTCCACTTTTTTTACTACGCTGGCGGGAAAACTCTTCAGTACCACCGACGGATTATCGCTCATCATCTTATTGGGCTTTCCGTTGACGTAAACCTTAAAGTTTGCTTTTCCATTGACTGTTATCTTGTCCTGCCCATCTACTGTAACGAGAGGCACCTTCCGAAGCATTTCCAACATGGTATTGGTCTGCGCATCAGGATCGTCACTCATACTGTAAACCAAACGGTCTATCTGACTTTTCACCAACGGACGAGCAACTACCACCTCTGCCGTAGCTAACGACTGTCCTGCATCTTGGGTCAGAATAGTACCGAGTTCAACCACTTTGTCTGCATCCAGCACCAGTTCTTTCTTTGTTGGCAACTTTCCAATAATGGCTGTTTGCAAGATATATGTTCCTGGTTTTGTATAGTGTAAGGTAAACTTACCACTGGCATCCGTAGTCGCCACAACCAAAGGCTTTATCTCTCCTTTGCGAAAGAGACGTACTGTGGCATAAGGCTCTTTATGTTGGCTCAGTGAGTCCTGTACAACACCATGAATAGTATAATCACCTGCTACTTGTGCCGTAGCAAATATAGAACACGATAGTAAAGCAGCTATCAAAAATGGTTTTTTCATAAAAAAGATCTTTGAATCATTATGGCAAAGGTAAGAAAGAGTTTGTATTGATGCAAAATCTACAAAATAAAATCACACAAAAGCAGCATAACATATCTATTATGCAAACAAAAGCAAGGGATTTGCCGAATAAATCAACGTTTCGACAAATCCCTTGCTGGATAAGAATTGTATTACTATTTGATATTTTCGCGAATACGGCAGAGGTAGGCATTTAGGCCGTCTTCATCGCGGCGGTCTATAATTTCAAGAAGGTCCTTAAGTTCTGTTCGGATATTCTCCACCTGCTGCCCTGTGCGCGGGTTAAACAAAATTTCGCGCAGGAGTGTATCGTCCTCACTGAGCACCCCTCGAGCAATGGCCAAATGGCGTTTGAAGGTGGTGCCTGGTGCATCTTGGTGCTTCATTACGGCAGCAAAGGTGAAAGTAGAGACAAACGGAATGGACAAAGAGTAAGCCACCGTTTCATCGTGTTCTTCGAATGTATATTCGCAGATGTGCAAACCAAGCCGACTGTACAGATCGCGAAAGAAGATACGCCCCATGTAGTCGCCCTCATTGATAATGATGGCGTTCTCTTCTGCCAATTTTCCTAAGTTGGCAAATGTCGGGCCAAACATGGGGTGTGTGCTGACATAGCGTTGTCCGCACTTTTCGTAAAATTCATGTAGCCCTGTTTTCACTGAAGCTATATCGGAGATAATGCAGTCGGGCGTGAGAAGCGGTAATACTTCTTCGAAAACGCTCAACGTATATTTCAGCGTCACTGCATTGATAACGAGTTCGGGCTTAAACGCATCGATTTCTTCCAATTGCGTGAAGCGCTGCGTGTTATACATGAAGCGCAATCGCGTTGGATTGACGTCGTACACAGCTGTTTCGTGCTCAAAACTAAGAAGGTCTACAAAAAACGACCCCATCTTGCCTGCACCTAAAACTAAAATCCTCATAATTCTAAGTATATGTCTCTCGCCATCTCTTCAAAGCAACAGATGGCTTCTACAACACAATAAAGAACACGCTATACCCCTTCTCATGCAAGAAAAAGAGAACAAGCTTTTTCTCTTTTCTATTCTCTATTTAATATGTCCACTTGCTGGCGCACGCTTTCTTCGTGAATAGCTTCAAAAACGGTTTTCATAAAATCGTTCGACATACCGCTCAACACGCCTTGCGCTCCGCGCTTGTTGATAATCTCACTGTAGCGCGCCGTTTGCACAATGGTCATATTGTGGTCTTTCTTGTAAGCGCCAATCTCTCTGCTGACACGCATCCGCTTTGCCAGCAAGCGGATAAGGTCGTTGTCGATGTGGTCAATCTGTTTGCGGAGAGCTTCGAGGTTCTCCGTGGAGGCGGCAGAGTCGCGAATCACCAGTTTGTCAAGGATAAAGTTGAGCACATCGGGAGTCACCTGTTGCTTGGCATCGCTCCATGCTGCATCGGGATTACAATGCGATTCGATAATCAAGCCATCGAAACCGAGATCCATAGCTTGCTGAGAGAGTGGAGCAATGAGTTCGCGGCGACCGCCTATGTGACTGGGATCACCAAAGATGGGTAGATTGTGAATGCGGCGGCGCAATTCTATAGGTACGTGCCACATGGGCAGGTTGCGGTAGAGACTTTGCTCGTAGGTCGAGAAACCGCGATGGATAACGCCCAGACGTTTCAATCCAGCTTGATTGAAGCGGAGCAGACCGCCTATCCAGAGTTCCAAATCAGGATTGACGGGGTTTTTACAAAGGATGGGGACATCCACGCCTTTCAAACTATCGGCCAGCTCCTGCACAGCGAAGGGATTGGCCATTGTGCGCGCGCCTATCCAAAGGATGTCGATGCCATATTTTAGGGCCAATTCCACATGCGCAGCTGTAGCCACTTCCGTAGCGGTGAGCATCCCCACTTCTTCGTGTACTTCTTTGAGCCATTCCAAAGCTGGTTCGCCGTGACCTTCAAAGCCTCCGGGTTTTGTGCGAGGTTTCCACACCCCCGCACGATATATGCGTATGCCCTCGGCTGCCAGTTGCTTGGCAGTGGTCATCACTTGTTCCTCACTCTCTGCCGAACAAGGGCCGGCTATGATGGTGGGCCGATGTGTGGCATCTATTCCTTCCAGATTCAGAGGGGCTAATTCGAGTTCCATATTCTATCGTTATTTATTTCTATTTGTATTTATTCAAACACGGCTTGGATTCGGCGAAGGGCTTCTGCCATCTTTTCTTCTTTCGCACACAAACTGATGCGGATATAACGGCGTCCGTTGCTGCCAAAGATAAAACCGGGAGCCAGAAATACACGGGCTTCGTGGAGTACTTTTTCCGTGAGATCTTCTACATCGGCGTAATCATCGGGTATGCGCCCCCAAACGAACATACCAACGGTATCGGTATCATACTTGCAGCGGAGCGTGTCCATGATTTGCCAAGCCAAGCGACGGCGGCGGTCGTAGGTGGCGAAGTTGTTTTCGCTGTGCCATTCGTCGGAGTTGTCGAAGGCTTGAACAGCCGCCAACTGCAAGGCGCGGAATGTGCCGGAGTCTATATTACTCTTTACTTTCAATATCCATTTTGTCCACTCGGCGTTGGTCACACACATTCCCACGCGCCAGCCTGGCATATTGTGGCTCTTCGACATCGAGTTGAATTCAACACAATGCTCTTTCGCTCCTTCCACTTGGAGCAGGCTCATAGGTTCGTGGTTCAGGATGAAACTATAAGGATTGTCATTGACAACTACTATGGCGTGACGGCGAGCAAAGTCAACAAGACGCTCATAAGTACTCCGCAGGGCTGGTGCGCCTGTCGGCATGTGGGGATAATTGCTCCACAGCATCTTCACGCCCGTCAAATCCATACTTTCCAGCTCGTCGAAATCGGGCTGCCAATCATTCTCAGGTTTCAGATTATAATAGACCACTTCAACGCCCAGCAGCGTGGGCAGAGCAGTATAGGTGGGATAACCAGGATTGGGCACAAGAATTTTATCGCCAGGATTGCAGAAAGCCAGCGTAACATGGAGAATGCCTTCCTTTGAGCCAATGAGCGGTTGCACCTCCGTGTCTGGATTCAGACTAACGCCATAAAAACGCTCATAGAAGTTGGCCATCGCTGCGCGCAGTTCTGGTATACCGCGGGTGGGTTGATAGCCGTGGGCTGAAGCTTTGCGCGCTTCGGTGCAAAGCACTTCGATGGTTTCCTTTGAGGGCGGATTGTCCGGACTCCCTATTGCGAGCGAAACCACGTCCTTTCCTTCGGCGTTCATGTGTGCCACTTCCAAGCATTTCCTCGAGAAGTAGTATTCACTGACTGCTGAAAGGCGGTTGGCGGGTTTAACTTTCTGAGCAGTATCCATAATGTGCGGTAGTTTATGTGTTGGTCTGTTTTATTTTCCTTCGTATTCTCCGAGAATCCTCAACTGTCGGGTCAGTGGGCGCACGGCATCTATGCTTTGGCGGTAGCGGTGGAAATCGGAATAGCTCACGTCGACATAGAAAAGGTATTCCCATTCTCGCCCAATGATGGGGAGCGACTGAATCTTTGTCAAACTGAGGTGATAGAAACTAAAGATGCTCAACACCTGGCTCAAACTGCCTTCAGCATGAGGCAGAGAAAAGACGATAGAGGCCTTGGTGGAGTGGTGAACATTCCGCAGCGCCTCAGCGGCCCAAGTATTACTGAGCACGAGGAAACGGGTGTAGTTGTGCTTGTTGTCCTCTATGGAGCGTTCCAGAACTTTTAGGCCGTAGAGTTCGGCTGCATCGGCATGGCAGATGGCGGCGTGTCCATGGAGTTGCATCCGTGCTATTTTCTCAGCCGCACCTGCCGTATCTTCGGCCTCCACCACTTTCAGATGGGGACGGTGAGAAAGGAAGTGGCGACATTGGGCCAAAGCCACAGGGTGTGAGTTCACTTCCTTCAGCATCTCAGGACTATCGTCGGGCAAACACATCAAACTGTGCTCTATATGGAGCTTGTGCTCCCCCACAATGGTCATGCCGCTCTGCTGGAGCAGTTCGTAGTTGTGGAGCAAACTTCCTGCTATGGTATTCTCTATGGCTACCAGTGCGAGCAAATCGTTGTCCTGCCGAGTCTGTGCAAACAAACTTTCAAACGTATCGCAGCAAACGAGCTCTATCTCCTCACCAGCAAAAAACTGATGGGCTGCAATGTCGTGGAAAGAACCTTTGATGCCTTGTATCGCTACTCGTTTCATTTTCTTTGTCTTCTTTCGGTGGTGGATAGGAACTGAAAGATAATAAAAAATCCCGCTCTATCGGGCGGGACATTTAATAGGTTTCATTTTCTTATTTTATGCATACGACATCCCGCTTCACTTGTTCAGCAAAGTAATAATAAAAGTAAAAGTTAAAACCTTTATTGGGTGTCATATATCTATCAAATGTACTTGTTAATGCTGCAAAGGTAGTACTTCATACGGACGCACCAAACAAAAACAAGTTTTTTTTCTAAGAAAGCCTAAAGAAACTTATCTTTTCCTCTTTTCGCCCCAAGAACACTTTATGACAAAGAAGCCTTCTGTCTATTTTCGTCAAGAAATCTCTTATTCTATTGACCTGAGAATGGCTCGAAATCCAACTTGAAACAAAGTTATTCTCAGACCTGTCTAACTCATCCGCTCCATCCAATAAGGATGTTTGAGGATACAATAAGGCAATCCGCGAACATCCTTATTGCTTCGGCTGACACAATAAGGATATTGGCGAACACGATAAGGAAAATGATGGAAAAGGATAGAGCATTTTTCAATAAAAAGGAGAAAAACGCGTCTTTTGCTTTCCGAAACAGCATTTTTTTGCGCACATCCTCATAGCTTCGCTTTGAGGATTTTTGAACAGACACAGTGCGTTTTAATTTTCTTAACATCTATTTTGTGTTTTACCAATGTAAAGATAATACGCACCAAAGAGAGCATTCAACCTCTCTCATGTACTGACAGATAGTAGCCTTTTAGGGGTATTTCTGCATGTAAAAGACGTTAATAGAAAGGAAGGAAACAAACTTTTGCTTAACTTCGCAGCACTATGCACGAAGAAATACAGGATTTCATTGATGCGCTGGAAAGCTACATCAATACCGCGCTACGCGAAAGCTTAGAACCGGCCGAATACACGCATGAAGCGTTGGAAATTGTGGATGCCCGCAATCATTTGTTCCGCTCTGCTGGTGAGCGCGCCACAGATGAGGAAGCCAACATCTATGCGCTACGCGATCTCCTGCACATCGATGTTGACACACTTGAGACACAAGTGAACCGGGCAAGGCTCAGAGCCGTGGCTCGAAACTATTTTAATGACTAACAGATCAAAAACAGTATGGAAGAAAATATTAAATATCACCACCAACTCCCTATTCAACTTCGCTTCAACGATGTTGATCGCTACGGCCATGTGAATAACAATGCCTACTTCTCTTTCTATGATTTGGGCAAGGTGGATTATTTCAATTTAGTTTTGAAAATCTACAACGGGAAGCCGGATGTAGTACCTGTGATTGCTAACATCAATGCGGACTTCATAGCTCCGGTTCTCTATGGCGATGATATTGTCATGGAAACTTGTGTGAGCCATGTGGGGCGTAAGAGTTTCACGCTTGAGCAAAGGGCCATCAACCGAAAGAACAACAACGTGGTTTGCCATTGCCGTTCAGTTATGGTGTGTTTCTCATTAAAAGACCAAATCTCGGTAGAAGTCCCCGACTCTTTCCGCCGTGCCATTGAGGAGTTTGAACATACAAAATTCCCGCTCGAGAAATAAGAAAACCTCTCCTAATGCCCTGCTCCAGTAGGGCATTACCTATAAAATTAAACTTTCACTCATGTCACAAGTCATAACCTATACGCTGGACATCCGCAAAGACATCGACCGACTTTGCTCTGAGAACTACGACCAGATGTTTATCTTGACAGACGGCACAACGGAGCAACTCTGTCGCCCCTTACTCGGACACATAAACGGAGTGGGCAAAAGTATCGTCATTCCAGCCGGCGACGACAATAAGACATTGGAAACCGTCAGCAAAGTATGGACGGAACTGCAACAGCGCAAAGCCAGTCGCCACTCGCTGCTCATCAATCTGGGCGGAGGTATGGTTACGGACCTCGGTGGCTTTGCGGCCTCCACCTTCAAACGAGGGATAGACTTCGTCAACATACCTACAACGCTGCTTGCCATGGTCGACGCGGCCGTTGGAGGTAAGACGGGCATCAATTTCAATGACTTCAAAAACGAAATAGGCGTTTTCCGCGATGCTCGAGAGGTTATTATCGACACTTCCTTCCTGCGATCGCTCGACAGCCAGAACCTGCGTTCGGGTTATGCTGAGATGCTGAAACATTCCTTGCTGAAGGATACCGCTATGTGGGCAAGTCATGTAACATTCGACCTTTGCAAACCTAATTTTGTGCAGCTCCAAGAAATGGTGCGTCAAAGCATCGAGGTGAAACGTGCCGTTGTGGCTGAAGACCCAACAGAGAAAGGCATCCGAAAAGCCCTCAACTTGGGGCACACCTTCGGTCATGCGCTCGAATCGCTGGCGATGTTGCAACAGCGCACGGGACTTCATGGTTACTTTGTGGCTTGGGGTCTCATCTGCGAACTCTATCTGAGTTGCTCGCAAGGTTTCCCTATCGACAAGATGCGGCAAACGGTTCGCTACATTCGTGAAAACTATGGAAATTTTCCTTTTAGTTGCAACGACTACGAACATCTCTATCAGCTGATGCTTCACGACAAAAAGAATGTGGGAGATGTTATCAACTTCACCCTACTGCGTGATGTAGGCGATATTCTCATCGACCAACACGCCACGAAAGAAGAAGTGTTTGAAGCCTTCGATTTTCTGCGAGAAGGCTGAGAGAATTCTGTCGGAATAGAGCCGATATCATTTTGATTCAGAAAACTAAAAATAGATATAACAATGAAAAAAATCGTACTTATCGTAGCTTTGCTGGCAGGTATCATGTTGCCCTCTACGGAGGTGGCACAAGCTACTACAACTCTTTCACAAAACAATACATCCGATCAACCCAGCACCGAACAGTTAAAACGCCTCGGTTTAGCCAATGCGCAGCTCACTTCAGTACGCAAAGGCATTTGGAGCGTTAGTCTAAACGGCCAGAGAGCGGGGTACGTCATTAACAGTTCCTCTTACGCGAAGAAAGTAACAGGCTACAACGGATACACTCCCGTACTTGTTTACGTCAACAAGGCGGGTAAGGTGGAACACATCTATACATTGCCCAATCAGGAAACACCAAAATTTTTCAAGATGGCTTCTGCTAATCTGATCAAATGGAAAGATGCCAACGCCAAGAAGGATGCCAACATGCAGGTAGATGCTGTCAGTGGAGCTACTTATAGTAGCAATGCCTTGAATAAGAATGTTCAGGCAGCTCTCGCAGCTTATAATAAGTATTGCAAGTAATGTCTAACGGATGAATATTCCAAAAAAGAAACAGATAGGCACTGCTGGCAAAACGCGCTGGACAGATCTTTTGTCGCAAGCGGTTTCGCTGATGATTGTGTTCTTGATGCTGGCCTCCGTAGCCCTTACATCGGGCCGGCTCTTTGGAAAAGACATCACAGCAAAAGCTACATCGCAGGCGGAAGCTACACCTACTTATACCTTGCCCACGCCGCAGGAATTGGCAGATTTGGGTTGTCCGAATGCCTCTCTATCTGAACGCGACTCAGCTATATGGGATGTAACGACAAGTGATGGGAAAGCCATCGGCAGACTCTACAACTCGGCGCGCTGGGGTAAGGACATCATTGGCTTTGCAGGTCCTACGCCGCTCTTTATACTGACCGACACGAACGGGCGAGTACTCCATATAACAGCACAAGCCAACCAGGAAACGGAAGGTTACTTCGGGCAAGCGTCACAGTTGCTCCACGCCTGGAATGGTAAGACTCCGGCTGAAGCTCTGAGCCAGAAAGTGGACGCCATAAGTGGTGCCACTTATTCGTCGCGGGCAATTATCGGTAACGTACAAGCCACTTTTTCGGCATTGGAAACGGGAAGTTCTGCAATAGGTAAGGCTCCGTTGTTGGGTTGGACAAAGACGGTGGTGGTCATTGCCGTGATGCTGTTCGGCATCCTTGCTGCATGGAAATTTAGAGGAAACAAGCGCGTGCGCATCACGATGTTGGTGCTCAACGTTCTTGTACTTGGCTTTTGGACGGGGCAGTTTATTTCTCTCTCGCTCCTGCAAAGCTGGATGGAGAACGGAGTTGATTGGATAGGCACCCTTCCTGCTGTCGTCATGGTGGCTCTTGCCGTTCTGCTCCCCTATTTGGGTCGCAAGAATTTCTATTGCACATGGGTTTGCCCTTATGGTAGTATTCAAGAACTGGCTTGGATGCTTCCGCTTCCCAAGATCAAAGTAAACGCAAAAGTATTCCGCCGAATGAAACAACTGCGCCTCGTGGTGCTGGGGATTATCCTGCTGATGCTTTGGATGGGCATAGGCGCGGAAATCTTAGACTACGAACCGTTTACAGCCTTTATGTTCACGAGCGCTCCTATCGGCGTGGTGATTTTCTCGGCCGCGTTCGTTGTTCTGAGCCTCTTCGCCCCACGCCTCTGGTGTCAAGCTCTCTGCCCCGTAGGAATGTTGCTCAACACAGCTGAGGATCGCACCATCCCAACAAAGAAAGTGAAGAAATAAAGCCGCACAACAACGACTGAGAGTATCACAACTTCAAACACAATCGTCAAATCTATATGAACAAGTATAAAATCATTTCGTTCTTCCTTGCCATCGCTCTGCTGGCAGCAGAAGCGCGCCTTTTCATGGGTAATAATGCGCAAGAGGTGAGCACTTCCGAGGCTGTATTTCAGAACATATTGACACGTAGCTCTATCCGAGAGTACACCGCAGCGCCCGTGTCGCGCACCATGCTTGATTCGCTCTGCCGCGCAGCAATGGCAGCTCCAACAGCCATGGACAAACGCCCCTGGAAGTTTGTTGTCATCGACGACAAAGCTGTGCTGCAAGAACTGACCAAAGCTCTACCCTACGCTCAGGCTTTGAAAACGGCTCCCGCAGCCATAGCTGTTTGTGGCGATCCTACTCTCATGGACAAAGAGCATAAACCTACGGAATGGTGGGTGGAGGACTGCTCCGCAGCCACAGAGAACATGCTGCTCGCTGCACATAGTTTAGGACTGGGTGCAGTATGGTTGGGCGTTTATCCAGCCGAGATGCCCGTTGCTTCAGTCAGTAGCACTTTGAAACTTCCTTCAAATCTGAAGCCACTCTGCATTGTTGCACTCGGCCATCCTAAAGGTGATGCTCAGCCGAAGAATAAATACGCGAAAGACAACATACGCTACAACGTGGGAGACTTCCCCGGTGCGCAAGCAGGAGAGGAAGAGGAAAGCACAGAAGGCGGAGGTTTCTAAGCCGCATAATCCAACTTACAAAAAGAGATGTGACATTTTGTTGCATCTCTTTCTCATTTTTAGACCGAATTATTATGCGAGTAAAAATAATCTCGTAAATTCGCGCCTATGTTAATCATCTTGTCAACTTCCCTTACGCAAGAAATGAAGACAACCGAAACGCTCACTTCATCGGAACTTTACAGTCAAAGCTATTCCAAGGATAGATGCAGCCATAAGCATCTATGTTTCAACGCTGGTAGGCTTTGCGCATTAACAGCTTACTCGTGGCAATCAATCTGAAAGACTAAAAATAAAATACCAATATGAAAAAGACCTCCAAAGTAAGTTTCTTCAACAAAATCCCAGCAGGTGTCATTTGCTTAGTCCTTATCACTGCTCTGTTCTGTTATATGGGCAGCAAAATGGGTGCAGCAAATATGCTCAACACCATTATGAAGACGGCGCACGACTTATTGCTCAACACGTGCTTCTACCTGATGGCCATCTGCGTCATTACGGGAGCTATCGGCAAACTCTTCGTAGAATTTGGCGTAGTGGACATGCTCGAAAAACTCTTGCGTCCACTCATGCGTCCGCTATTCAACCTGCCGGGCGTAGCCTCTTTGGGCGCGGTGCTGACTTTCCTATCCGATAATCCAGCTATCATCACGCTGTCTAAAGACAAGCGATTTGCCAGCTACTTTAAGAAATACCAGTTTATCTCCCTTACCAACTTCGGTACAGCATTCGGAATGGGCCTTATCGTTATCATCTTCATGATTGGTCAAGGCTATTTCATCGAACCTCTTATCGGACTCTTCGGTGCCTTCTGCGGCTGCATCGTTTCCACACGCCTAATGCAACGTTTCATTATCAAGAAGTACCCCAACTTTGCCGAAGAGAGCGCCGTAGTAAACCCCGAAGCACGCGAAGGCCAGCGCGCTTTGGCTGCACAAGTGGAACACCAAGAAGAAAACGGCATATTCTTACGCACCTTGAACGCGCTGCTCGACGGAGGCCGTTCGGGCGTCGACATCGGTATTGCCATTATCCCCGGCGTACTCATCATCTCCACGCTCGTTATGATGCTGACCTTTGGCCCTGCTGCATCGGGTCAATACTCTGGCGGAGCTTACGAGGGAACTCAACTGCTGCCCATGCTGGCCGAGAAAGTGGACTGGCTCTTTGACTGGCTCTTCGGCTTTTCCGATCCCCACCAGATTGCTTTCCCTATCACGGCGCTTGGAGCTGTTGGAGCGGCCTTAGGACTTGTACCTAATTTTGCACAACACGGTTGGCTCGATGGAAATGCTATTGCCGTTTTCACGGCCATCGGTATGTGCTGGAGCGGATTCTTGAGCACACATACGGCAATGCTTGACTCACTGGGCTACAGAGAGCTTACGTCGAAGGCTATCATCTCACATACTTTCGGCGGCATTGCAGCTGCTCTCGTGGCGCATTGGATTTACCTACTGACAACTCTTATTTGATAATAGAACGAAAAGACATAAAACTAAATGGGATTCTTCAAAAACCTCTTTGGAACTTCCGAACCTAAAACGGAAACCGATCAAAAGAACGACACAGAAAAGATGTTCAATATTTTCCATGACGACGGCGTGCGCGCCAAGAACATGGGTGAACTCAAATTTGCGGAACAGTGCTTCACAAAAGCTCTGGAGATTCACGATGATGCACCTACGCGCAGCTATCTGGTGGAAGTGCTCATCCTTCTTCAACAGTACGACGAGGCAGTGCCGCAACTCCAACATTTGCTGGATGCTGCCCCCGACAATCTCGAAGTAGCCCTCCTCTTGGCCAGTACCTACGGACGAACAAAAAACTACGAATCAGAACAAGCTCTTACCGACAAAATCAGAGAGCAGCATCCCGATGAGCCTCGCGCCCTCTATTTTGCGAGCGAAGCTGCACATGGGCTGGGACAAGACTTTCAGGCCATCGCTTTCCTCACGCAGGCTCTTCAACAGGAAGAACATTATCCAGCCGCTCTCCTACTTCGCGCGCAGATTCTGGCTTCTATGGGACAGTACAACGAAGTGCTCGCCGATGCCGAAGCTCTTTTGGCGCTCGACAATGAGAATGAAGAATACCTTCTGCTTCATGCAGATGCTTTGCAAGGCACAGGCCGCGACACAGAAGCCGAGGATGCGTATCTGAAAGTGCGTGAGATGAATCCTTTCAGTATGGAAGCGATGGAGAAATTAGGGGCATTCTATGCTCTCCACCACCAGCTGGATAAGGCTTTGGTTCTCTACGATGAGGCCATAGAGTTGCAGCCCGAGAATGCCGTTGCCTACAAACTTCGCGGGGCTGTAAAGCTCCAGCTCAACGACAAACTCGGCGCTGAAGACGACCTAAAGAAATCTTTGGAACTCCAACCGGAGAGTGCGAAAGAACTTGATGGTGAATACTCCAATATTGAAAACAAGATGGAACAACGCTATCGGGCACAGAATCCGTTCCAGTTCTAAACACTCCCTATCATGAACGAATTTCCAAAACACTTGCTTGCGCTGGCTTTCTTCAATCTCATCCCGGCCTTGCTTAGCGTGTTCTTTCTCTTTGGTGGAGCAACCATTGGCTATAGCCCAAACGCCATTCTCTCCTTCCTGTTCTACTTTCTGAGTAACCTGCTGTGGATTATCCCTGTCAGCACTTTCTTTTTTGGCCTTAACGAGTTCCGTCGCGGTTATGAGAAACGCAGCCTTGCCCTTCTCATCGGTGGGTCTCTCTTTACCATCGGCGACATTCTCTTTCTGATTCTCAGATAAAGACAGAGCACTCACAAAACAGATAATTTCAATCTTATATTACTTCTTCACGCCTGCTGAAACACCCTATGTTTCAGCGGGCGTTCTTCTTGAAAACTAGAACAAAGTAGAAACACAAAACTGCCCGATATTTTTACAACAGTATAGAACAAAATGGAATCAGAATCGCTGCCTTCTACTCATTCGTTTCTCAAAAATCGAACAAAAAAGGATTGATTTTTGAAAACACACCTCAAAAATATGCGCCAACAACATAAAAAGAGGGACTAAAAGCCTCGTCTAAGGATTTTCTGACCTTATCTCATCCCAAAATACAATAAGGCTGCCAGCCGACTTCCTTATCGCGTGGGCTGACGCAATAAGGAAATTATCAAACATCCTTATTGTATTCTCAAACATCTTTATCGGACTGATCGGAAGAGGCGGACTGATTGGAGAATTACTTTACGAGAACTTGGATTACAAGGCATTCTCACAGCCATAAAATAAGAAGTTTGTTTACAAAACAAATGCAGCTACCTCAGAAGAAGTAGCTGCTTAAAAAAGGTACAAACCTATGAATTCAATTTAGTAGTGTATTCAGATTCAAAATTAGGTGTGAAAAAATCAGAACCTAAACGCTGTTGGATTTCTTCAGGTGAGAAGAAACGCCCTCCGTCTAATTCGTCGGAAGGATGAGGCTGCACAGCAGTTGTAGTGCGAAAGACATTCACAAGTTCGCGTTCTCGGCTGGACTCAAAGACATAGCGTGTTACAAACTCAGGCTGATAATCCGCAGGACGAAGGCCCAATTCCTCCCAAACCTCCCGCGCCAAAGCATCCTCTATACTCTCGCCAAAATCTACGTGTCCGCCACACGCCGTATCCCATCTCCCTGGCTGTATGTCCTTCCAGTCGGGACGCCTTTGCAGGAACAGTTCTCCTTTTGTATTGAACACATGGAGATGAACCACGGGGTGGAGCAATTTAGACCCATCGTGGCAATGACCGCGCGAGGCTTGTCCAATAACACGCCCCGCTTCATCAACGATGGGAAATATCTCGTTTTTATTTTCTTCCATTTTTTCAGTAGTTGGGTACGCCTTCTTTCGTCAGCAAGACAAAGAAGGCAGAACACATCAGAAGTTGAGTAAACAGCCGTCGCCGTAGGAAAGGAAACGGAAGTCGTGCTCCAGCGCATAGTTGTAGATGCGCCGCCAATCTCCTTTGACAAAGGCCGAAACGAGCAAGAGAAGAGTGGACTGCGGCTGGTGGAAATTCGTTATCATCGTCCGCACAACGTGGTATTCATAGCTCGGAGCAATCATTATCTGCGTGCTGGTGTGGAGCGTAGGTAGATTGTTGCGCTCCAGATAGTCGAGAATGTTTTGCAAAGCCTGCAAAGTGGTGAGTGGTTCAGCAGTTTGCACTGCATATTCATAGGGCATCCATTGCGGCACACGCAATTCTTCCTCAGTAGCATTAGGATTCTGCTGCAAGATTACGCCTATATAGTAAAGGCTCTCAAGGGTGCGCACCGATGTAGTACCCACAGCGATACATTGCCCGCCGTGAGCTATCAGTTTCTCTATCGAAGTGCGCGCCACAGCAATCCACTCACTGTGCATCGTATGCCCTTCGATTTCTTCGCTCTTGACAGGCTTAAACGTGCCAGCACCTACGTGGAGCGTAATCTCATCACGCTCTATACCGTGAGCATCTAATTGTGACAACAACTCGTCGGTGAAATGAAGGCCAGCAGTGGGAGCTGCCACTGAACCTTTTATCTTAGAATAGACCGTTTGGTATTCTTCCAAATCCCGTTGTTCCGTGTCGCGGTTCAAATATGGCGGTATGGGCAATTCACCTATCGCATCGAGAATCTCGGAGAAAGCGACGGTATCATCGTTCCAATCGAAAGTTACTTCGAAGCCCGTGCCGGAAACTCCTCCGCGCTCGGCCGTCAGCGTGAGCAATTTATCACCCACCTTGATTTCCTGCTCCAAACGTCCTTCTTTCCATTTCTTCATATTACCGATGAGACAAGTCCAAGTGACGCGGCGCGTGGTGGAAAAGTTCACCTGATAGTCGGACGGCGTGTGTGGTTCGAGACAAAAGACCTCGATGAGAGCACCCGTAGCCTTGCGAAAATGAAGACGAGCATAGATCACCTTCGTATTATTGAACACAATGAGTTGTCCTGGCTGTAGATAGTTTGTCAGATTGCGGAAAACATCTTCCCCTATGCCTTCTTGATTATAAAGGAGCAACTTGGCCTCATCTCTTTTCTCGAGCGGATGTTTTGCAATGCGCTCATCGGGCAAGTCGTAAGAAAAGTCTTTGATGTGTATATGTCGTGGATCTTGCATAAGTTGTAAGTTTTTTTCAGTCGGCAAAAGTAATCAATTCAACTGGTACAAACAAAAAGCACCTCTCGCGGAGGGATGTGCTTGAGGGAGATAGGAAACGAGACAAGGAAGGGGAAGTTAGTTGAGCACTTCCCACTCTATGAGCAATTTATTATCGCTCACATGACTTCCCGCCAAGAAGAGTGCGTAACTCACTTCCACACGTCCACCCACCTCGGACATAGCAGCCTGATAGCGATGCGTGTGGATCTGCATAGGCAGCTCACCATGGGGAGTGATGTAGCGAGAACTGATACGTTCGCGCTCTGCAAAAGTCATACGTGAGCGCACCTGCCCCATACGCCGCAATTCAGCCTGCACCATATCGAAAAGAACATGAGTAGGACCGCCATTGTCAGCCTCGTTGTAGCTGAGCAGATGACGGTTGTCGCGAATGCCCCAAGTGCCTTTGAATGTATTTTGAATCTTTTCAGTTTGCCCGCCAACATTTGTAATCAGGCGGGTGTGAATGGTAACGGTTTGCATCTTTATCGTACTATGATTTTCTTACTGTCACGAAGATAAATTCCTGGTTCTGAAGGACGCGCAACACGGAGGCCGTCGAGGCGATGCCAAACCTCTCGCCCCACAACTTCGGTGGAACGAACAGCCGTAGTAGCAGGTAGCGTGAACGAAACTTGGCGCACTACCTTCCACGGGCTGCGCACGAGCAACGTATAGGTCTGACCAGGAACGAGCGCGGAGAACTGAACGGTATCTCGCATCGATTCGCCACTATTTAGATAGATATATTTCGGATGGCGCGTGCCCTGCACCGATGCATCAAGGCCAGGAATGATTTCATAGACCAAAGACTGCCCCGTACGGGAAAGACCGGCCGCATTTTCCACAGAAAGCGTAATGCGAACAATGCTGTCGGAAGGGAAAGTTAGCTGCGGCTCAGAAAAAGTCAGTTGTGCTCCGCTCCCCGCTACTACTGTCAGCGTGTCAAGACTGAAGATGTGGCGGTCGTCAGGCGTCAATCGGAGGATACGCTGCCCCAACTTGCGAAAGCGCGCATGAAGCAGGAGCGCCTTTGCCTCGCCCGGCTGCAAAGTTGCAGAGGTGATGCCAACGTAGTCAGCTTGTCGCAACGTGTCGGTATCGGAGGGGAGATTGGTGAATAGGGCAAAAGGAGTAGTCAGTGGGTATGCAGCGGTGTTTCTAACAAAGATACGGATGCGCGTGTATATGTCACGCGTGGGAACATCAAGAATTTGCACGGAGTCGATAGCTATTTCTGTCCCCGTTCGCTGGAGCGTGTCGGGGAGTTCCACGGAAAGACTGTCGGGATGTAGGAACAACACTTCTCTATTTGCAAAGAAACCCTCGCCCTTTCCTACTTCCGTTTCCTGACCGAGCGGTTCTGGGAAATAAAGAATATCGAGATTAAAATAGCCATCATAATCGCCTCCATAGCCCCAATTAACATGGAAGTTTCCGGCCTTATCCTGGCCGTCGAGCACAAAGGCATGTCCGCCAAGATGCTGAACATTGCCAGCGCAATATACAGGGCGTCCAGATTCTACTTCGTTACGGATAGCTGCTACCCAAGCTGAGGGATCGTACTTATAACTGTCGAGATAGTGTACATACTTCAAACCAAAAACGCGCTGCAGCGGCTCGAGAGCTCGATAAGAACTAGCAGCACTTTCTCGCAGCCCCCAATTCATGTGAACGGCCTGGCCGAGATAATAGCTCAAACGGGCAACGGCATCTATGGATGCAGCAGATTCCGCACCAGTGTAGTGCGGCAATATCAACTTTGAATCTACACTCGCTCCAGGGCTAATGTCGGGAATCTGGTAGTTTTTTGTTGTCCAACCTTTGAGCGTATCTTGCAAGGTGTACACTCGCTGATAATAAGTCAGTATCTGCTCTAAGGCCGTAGCCACACAGCCCACCACGCAACGTTCCGAACTGAGAACAGAATCGGTGTTAAGAAAGAAAGGACAAGCGGAATTATAGGGATGTCCTTGTGAGCGAATGGAAGAAAGCAGAGGCAGGACAACACGTCCCGAGAAAGCAGGAACAGAACGATGGTGTGCATCAATGGGCAGTAGGGACAAAAGATGGTCATACTGCTGCAAAAGAGCAGAAAGCGCAGGCGGAATGGTGCGAGCCTTGTAAGTGCCATAAGCCAGTACTTCGGGGAGGCGATTATCAGCGGCTGCAAGAACAAACTTATTGCCTGCCACAAACAGATAAGAGGCTGGAGAAGTGCGCAGGGTGAGCGGATGGACAGCAGCTTTACGTTGTCCGCTCTGCTTAAAATAAGATACCACACGCGCCCGAGCCTCGTCTTCGTTTACGGACTGAGCGGAGGCAATATGAGAGAAACTAAGAAGTAGGATAAAGAAGCACGCACACCGAAGAGAGACGGGTGTGCATAGATGGGATAAGCCGAAAGAAGCAAAGGTTCTTCGCAATATTTTGGAGTAGAAAGATTCCATCTGAATATTAAAAATGAACAGCAGGCTTAGTCTGTTACTGCCTACATCAAAGGTGATAAAATACGTGCATGAGATTCAAGCAAACGTTTCCATAAAGGCCGCTGCATCCAATGGTCGTAGGAAACTTCTTCACAGTCCTCTTGGGCTGTCAGAAAGAGTTGTCGCAAATCAGTTGCCGTCTGCTGATTGTAAACATAAGCATTGGCTTCAAAATTATTCTCAAAACTACGGAAATCCATATTGGCAGAACCAACAGAACTAAACTCATCATCAGCCACGAGTACTTTGGCGTGCAGAAAACCGCCCTTGTAGAGGAATATCCTTATGCCAGAAGCCAGCACATCTTGGAAAAAACTCTCGTTGACCCAGCGAAGAAACAACGCATCAGGGCGAGCAGGCAACATGATACGTACATCGACGCCTACAAGGGCCGCCGTCTGCAACGCTTGCAGAAAAGACTCCGTCGGAACAAAGTAAGGCGATTGTATATAAATGTAGTTGCGTGCGTTCTGTATGAGCCACGACAGCGAGTAGGCTATCTCTGAATACTGCGCAAAAGGTGTACTGAAAACAATTTGGGTAAGTTGCCGACCAAAGGTTTCTGTCGATGAAGGGAAATAGGATTGCTCAGTTTTCAACTCTTCCGTCACAAAATACCAGTCGGAAAGAAAAATACGCTGCAGGGCGCAGACACTCTCACCCTTAAGCTGTAGCTGCATATCTAACCAGTCCGCCGCGCGAAGTGGGGCGTAGCGAAGTGCAAGATTCATGCCGCCAATGAAACCCGTATGGCCGTCGATAATACACACCTTGCGATGATTGCGATAATTAACCTTTCGCGTCAAAGAAGGGAAACGTACGGGTTCAAAAGCCGCACAGCGAACACCAGCCTTTTCTAGCCGATGAAAAAAAGTCTCAGGGACACGCCAACATCCCACATCATCGTAGAGAAGTCGGACCTCCACGCCTTCCCGCGCCTTGTCTGCCAGAGCATCTGCAACAAGCTGGCCGATTGCATCGTCTTCAATGATGTACGTTTCTATATGTATATGATTTTTTGCGGCATAAATGGCGCGCAACAAAGCTTGTAGGAATTGACGTCCCGAAGGCAATAATTCAGTAGCATTATTGCCGGTGATAACACTCAAATGGTTTCTCTCAAGACCTTCTATAAGAGGAGCGAAACGCTTAGGAAATTCACGGACAGAAGGCTCGTAGCAAACTTCCAGCATACGTTGCGTGATACAATCATAAGCGCGGCGACGAAAATGATGCTCACGCCGAACATTTTGTCCGAAGAAATAGAAGAATATAAGGCCAATGATGGGCAACAGCCATATCACAATGAGCCACGCAATAGTTTTGGCCGGCTGGCGGTTCTCCAAAACGATGACTACAGCCGTACTCATGATGAATACAGCGTATGCAATCACTATTATATATAGAAGAACTTCCGTCCACATCTTTTTTGTTCCTTGCTGTAGTAAATATCCTAGTTTCCTTCTTTCGCAAAAATACGGGAAAATTTAGGATTTCACGCCACATCTCCCACTTTTTCTACTGCTCCTATTGACAAACGATGGTTAAATCAGTCGGTTGATAACACCTCTTTGAGGAGTTGTTCGGCATGTTTTATCAGAGTGGTGCGGAGAACCGAAATAGATTCAACTATCTTCCTTAAGTTCTTCGCGCTGACTCTCCGGCCAATTTACAAGATAGAGTCTGCCGGTGGTTCTCGTAAAGGCAGTGTAGAGCCAACGCAGATATGCTGTCAAATCCATCTCGGGCGGCAGATAGCCTTGGTCCACAAAAACGCGGCTCCACTGCCCGCCCTGAGCCTTATGACAAGTGACGGCGTAAGCATATTTGAGCTGCAAGGCATTATAATAAGGATCTTGGCGAAGCTGCTTCATGCGCTCTTTCTTCGTTGGGAGAAAAGCATAGTCGGCCAGTACGTTTTGATACAGACGTTCCTGCTCTTCACTTGTCAGCGAAGGCGAATCGCTGGTCAGCGTATCAAGCAGCACGCGGCAGTCCATCTCGTAGTCGTTATAATCAGGAAAACGGAGCGTAGCATCAGCAAAATGAAAGCTATATTGCTCGTGTACGTTGCGAATACTAACAACTTCGGCCGTATCTCCATTTGCTATGAAATCGAAAGGTAAGCGGTCGTTCTGTCCGAGCGTCTTTAGTAATTGCTCGGTCCAGAAATAATTATTTTTCACAGCCATCACCAAATCACCACGAGCCAGTTGGTCCTCGCGATCAAAGATGCGCGCACGAATTCCTCCATTATAGACATTGGCCCGCTTATTGGAACGCGTCACAACTATAGTATCGCCTGTGCCATAATCGCTATAAGCATCAACAAGTGCCTCTATGAGTTCATCTCCAGGCAGGAAGCGCACCTCTCCACGCCTACTCCCTTGAATCACGGGCATATCCAGTAATCCTTCAGATAAGTGTTCGCGCAAACGAGTGGCGCCGCTCAGCACATCAGAACCTTTCGACTGGCGCACAACTTCGGTCAAATCGGCCTCATCTACATCTAAACCATAACCACGAAGCACATCGCCACGAAGCGCAGGACTTTCATCCTCTCCCACTGGTGGCAACTGTGCCGTATCTCCTACAAAGAGCAACTTACACCCCTCAGCGCCATAGACATATTGGAGAAGATCATCGAGCAATAGGCCCGTTCCGAAGATACTTCCCATGCCGCCTTGATTGCTCAGCATGGAAGCCTCGTCAACTATGAAAAGCGTATAGGGAAACTTATTGAAACCGAGCGAAAAGCGCGTACCTTCACCATTAAAGCTTTGCTGCCGATAGATGGCCTTATGAATCGTATAGGCAGCAGTACCAGCGTGGGCACTAAACACCTTGGCGGCCCGTCCCGTCGGCGCAAGTAGCTGAACAGATCTCTCCAATTTCTGCATCACTCTAACCAATGCGCCCACAAGTGAGGTCTTACCCGTTCCCGCATAGCCCCGAAGGATAAATGCAGCTTGCGGGCGCGGCAGCACGAGGAAACGTGCCAGTTTCTCCGCGGCTTCGCGCTGTTTGGAAGTAAAAGGAAAATGGAATTCCTGCGCTATCTGTTCAACCAGTTCTTCGTATATCATTGTGATACAAAAGTAGAAAATTATTTGTAATTTTGCTGCCCAGCAACGTATCAGGTATATATCTATCAACAACCTTGGTTTGTCGATGACATTCTTTAGCTTACGTTCTGACTTCTTTAATTTATATCTCAACACAATGGAACTACCCAAAGATCCCATGATGCTATACAGCGTCATCAATATGAAACTCCGCGACAACTATAAGTCGCTTGACGAACTCTGCAAGAAAGAGGACGTTGAACGCGCAAGTATCGAAAAACAACTGGCTACAGCTGGTTTCGAATACTCTCCGGAACACAACAAATTCTGGTGATACAGATGAGCATACTCAGGAAATATCCTTTCTCGCTTATCTGCGTGGCGCTTATCTGGATGCTATGCTTCGACACCACAGAGGGAATGCCGAATGTCAGTATTCCCAACATCGACAAGTTGGTTCATTTCGCGATGTACTTTGGCACTTGCTCCACCATCTGGTGGGAACGCCTCAAAGCCACAGGGCGAGAAGATTTTCGCTGGCTTGTCTGCTTTGCCATCATAGCACCTATCTTGATGAGCGGGGTAATAGAGATTTTACAATCGCAGACTACTTACCGGAGTGGAGATTGGGCTGATTTGTTGGCTAATAGTATCGGAGTGTTTGCAGCAATTCCGCTCGGGCACTTCCTTTTAAAACCTATCTTTGAAAATCACTCCGACGAACAAACAGGCGATGGAGAAGAAGAGGTATAAACAATATTGAGCCTCCACTCCACTTGCCTACGGACAAATCTATATTTCCTTTCTTTTTTGCGCAACATATTCATTCTGACATCCTATGGAAACGAGCCATTTTCCCACAAAGCTTACCATCCGAGTATCTGACACTCGCCTCTGCTTTGCGCGCTACGAACTACGCCGCGAACCGCTCTTTGCTTTCTCCTCCTGGCAACTGCGCCAAGAGTTTTCGTTGTTGCAAAATCTGCGTGAAGCCATGGATCGAGAGGAACTATTGCAGGCTCCGACCAGTCACATCGAAATTCTCTGCTGCCAACCCGTCACTCCCGTACCACTGGCCGACTTTCAAGAGGAGGACTGCACGAACATCTATAAATATGTATTCCATCAGGAGCGTCCTCACCGTGTTTTCTACGACACCTTGCCGTGTGCCAATGCAGTCCTGCTCTACGGCATGAAGGAGGAAATATGTCGCGCCATAGAGGAAGTGTTCGGACAAGTTCACTACACCTCCGCGCTTACCTCGCTGCTGGCTCATCTCTCCCAAAAAGGACTGAGCAATGGTACTGGTCGCCGCTTTTTCTGCCATATCCACGACAATGCAATGGACTTTGCGGCCTTTAACTATACCCGCCTAGAACTCATCAATACTTACGAGATTCACAACACAGCGGATGCAGCTTACTATGCCTTTAATGCGGCTCAAAAACTGGGAGCTGACACACGGCAGGATTCATTCTTCATCACAGGCAATAAGGCTGAACGCGAAAAGACGGTAGAAGAGTTCCGACAATTTGCGGCAAATGTCTATGGCGTTAATCCTACGGCCGAATACAACCGTTCCATTGTGGCCACCACTCCTGGTGTGCCCTATGATATGATAACTTTCTTGATGGAATAAACTATGCGAGTAATTACTGGAAAATATAAAGGCCGCCGCTTCGATGTGCCACGCACTTTCAAAGCCCGTCCAACAACCGATTTTGCAAAGGAAAATCTATTCAACGTACTGCGATCGTACATCGACTTTGAGGAAACCACCGCGCTCGACCTCTTCGGGGGCACGGGAAGTATCACGCTCGAACTGCTCTCCCGCGGATGTCCGCAGGTGACCACTGTGGAGAAGGATCGCCAGCACTATATGTTTATCCGTGCCGTACTGCATGAACTCAACGACGATGCTGCCAATCTCTTGCAGGGCGATGCGCTAAAATTTATTGAGCGTTGTAGACAACCCTTCGAACTTGTTTTTGCAGATCCGCCTTACATACTTCCGGAGTTGCCCGAGCTGCCAGAACGTGTCTTGAAGAGCGATTGCCTCAAGGCTGGTGGACTCTTCATTCTTGAACATGGCAAAAACTACAACTTCAGTCACCTGCCAGAGTTCTTAGAGCACCGCGCCTACGGCAGCGTGAATTTCTCCTTCTTCCGCAAGCCCGAAACAGCCGAATAAGTGCCTCCTTTGGCTGAATTATTGAAGATCTCAGTACAAGCAAGTGAGTCAATACGCCTTCATAGGTATACCTCCATAAGAAGATGAGAGATTTTTGCAAACAGTAAGAATTCAGCCTTAGCATAAGCCCGCCCTTTTCTTGACATTGGCCCAGGGTGAAATAGATGTTAACAAAATAGAAATCCGCAGTATCTGTCAGAAAATGCTCGCCTCCGGCCTACGCAAACTGAGGCAGATAGTGCGGATTTTAATAAAAAAATGCTCACTTTTTCTATTTTTGAATAAAAATAGCCTGCTTTTCCCTTTCAGTTTCCTTATTGTGTGAGCGGATAGCCTTATTCTGTCAGCTGACGCAATAAGGATGTTGGCAGATAGCCTTATTGTATCCACCAATAGCTTTATTGAACAGACCTGACGAGTCGGGCTAATCTCAGAACAACTTTGTTCTAAGTTGGATTTCGAGCCATTCTCAGAACCGTAGAATAAGAGATTATTTTACAATACTTAAGTTTTTAATAAATAATATAATAGGACTGTAGCCTTGGTTTGATAAAATCTCGTAACTTTGCAGTCGAAACGTTTCAAACATATTTTATGTCTAGCACTAAAACAATCAGAACCGCCCTGATTTCAGTTTTCCACAAGGACGGACTTGAGGAAATCCTCAAAACACTTCATGAGAATGGCGTCAAACTACTCTCAACTGGCGGCACACAGCAGTTTATCGAAGATTTAGGTTACCCCTGCCAGAAAGTAGAGGAACTAACCACATATCCCTCCATTCTAGGCGGCCGCGTCAAGACGCTACACCCCAAAGTGTTTGGTGGAATCCTGGGCCGTCGCGGTTTGGCAGAAGACCAAGCCGAGATGATAAAGTATGCCATACCGCAAATCGACCTCGTCATTGTTGACCTCTACCCCTTCGAGGAGACAGTGAAGAACGGAGGTAGCGCAGAGGAAATTATCGAAAAGATTGATATCGGCGGTATTAGCCTGATTCGCGCTGCCGCTAAAAATTTCAACGATGTTGTTATCATCCCGAGTAAACACGAGTATGCCGAACTCCTCGACATCCTCCAGAAGCAAGGGGCTAAAACTGATATCGAACAGCGCAAACATTTTGCAGAGCGAGCCTTCGCTACTTCCAGCCACTACGATACGGCGATTCACGAATGGTTCACGAAATAAATAACAGCAGAAAATAGACAATGAGTTTCTTCAGTAATTTTTTCTCCTTCACACAGGAGCTAGCGATGGACTTAGGTACTGCAAACACCATCATTATTGCAGATGATCAGATAGCAGTCAATGAGCCGTCCGTGGTAGCTCTGGACCAACATTCCGACAAACTACTGGCAGTGGGTCAGAAGGCTAAATTGATGTACGAGAAGACTAACAATAAGATTCACGTTATTCGTCCGTTGCGCGATGGTGTTATTGCCGACTTCAACGCTTGCGAGCAAATGATTCGTGGCCTTATCAAAATGGTCCATTCGGGCCGCCGCCTCTTCTCTCCTTCTCTCAGAATGGTCATTGGTGTCCCTTCCGGTTCTACCGAGGTGGAACTTCGTGCCGTGCGCGACTCAGCTGAGCACGCAGGCGGCCGAGATGTCTATCTGATTTACGAACCTATGGCTGCCGCCATCGGTGTGGGTATTGATGTAAATGCCCCCGAAGGAAACATGATTGTGGATATAGGTGGTGGTACAACGGAAATCGCCGTAATTTCCTTGGGCGGAATCGTTTCCAACAACTCTATAAAGATGGCTGGTGACGACTTCACAGCCGACATCCAAGAGTATATGAGCCGCCAGCACAACGTACGCGTCAGTGAACGCATGGCTGAGCGCATCAAGATCAATGTGGGTGCAGCTCTGACAGATCTAACGGAGGACGCCCCAGAGGACTACGTGGTTCATGGCCCGAACCGCATCACCGCAATGCCTATGGAGGTGCCTGTGTGCTATCAAGAGATTGCTCACTGCCTCGAAAAGAGCATTGCACGTATCGAACAAGCCGTTATCAACGCTTTGGAGAACACTCCACCAGAGTTGTACGCCGATATCGTTAAGAACGGTATCTGGCTGACAGGTGGTGGTGCTTTGCTCCGCGGACTTGACAAGCGACTGACGGAGAAAATCAACATCCCGTTCCATGTTGCTGACGATCCTCTCCTTTGTGTTGCAAAAGGCACAGGTATTGCCCTTCAACATGTTGATGATTACACGTTCTTGATGCGTTAATGCGCACAGACATCTCCATAAATAACAATGAGCAATTGTCGTGTCGTGCAATTGTTCATTGTTATTTATTAGGAGTCTGTCCCTTTTTCCAACGGAGAACATAGAACTTGTTCCTCCCGGCTTAGTTTGAATAATAAATAGGCTTGATCCATTGAAGACCTTTCTTGACTTCCTTCGCAAATACAACTTCTTCTTCCTGTTTCTCCTACTGGAAGCAGTGAGTTTTATACTCCTGTTCCGGTTCAACAGCTATCAAGGCAGCGTTTGGTATACAGCAGCCAATCACACAGCAGCAACGGTTAATAATTTATATTATGAAGTTATGACCTATCTCAATTTGGGAGATGTAAATGGCCGTTTGACTCACCAAAACACCTTGCTGACTCAAGAAAATGCTTATCTGCGGACTCGATTGGGAGAACTCTCCCATCAGCCAACGCCCACAGAGCTAAACGTACGTCAGACGCTGGCAAACTATAAACTATTGGACGCCGTCGTTGTGTCCAATTCCACCAAGAAGACCAATAATTATATCGTCATCGACAAAGGAAGTAGTGATGGCGTTCGCCCAGAAATGGGTGTTGTGGGAGGAGGTGGCGTAGTCGGCATCGTTTATCTCACTGGTCCTCATTATTCGCTTGTCATACCTGTTACTAATCACAAGTCAAGCATCAGTTGTCGCGTTCGCGGCCTAGGTTATTTTGGTTACTTACAATGGAGTGGCGAAAAATTGCTCCATGCTTACGTCAACGATATTCCTCGTTACGCTAAAATAAAAAAAGGAGCTATTGTTGAAACCAGTGGCTATAGCGCGGTCTTCCCGCCTGGAATTTTCATCGGTCGCGTGAATAGCGTTGGAAATTCACCAGATGGTCAGAGCTATCGTTTAGATATCACGCTGGGCACAGACTTTGCCACCTTGCGCAACGTATGTGTAGTCATGACTCCTTATCAAGCCGAGATAGACACCCTAAAAGCCCACGCAGCTGAACAAGATGCTCACGACGCCCTCAATGGCTTAGAAACGATACAATAAACATTGCTAAAAATGCGCTTCTTTGGCTCTCAGATGCGCGGGCTATAACGAACGATAGCTCCCTCCTGCAGAAAAATTGTTCTACAAACTGCTAAATGCTTCTTTATCCGTGTTTCAGACAATATTATCCCGCATAGGTTGGTTCTTATTGCTCTTGTTGCTACAAGTGCTCGTGTTCAACCATATCCATATCATGGGCTACGCCACACCAATGCCCTATGTGTATTTCCTACTCATCTTGCCCAGCGACACCCCGCGGTGGCTCTACATCCTACTCGGATTCCTGCTGGGAGTACTGATAGACATTTTTGGAAATACACCAGGCATGGCCGCAGCCACTATGACGGCCATCGGCCTTATCACACCGCTACTTTTCAACCTTTTCGGACCGAGAGATCGGGACAAAGACGACAACATCTTACCTTCAATGAGAACTATGGAGCGCTGGCCCTTCGTCCGCTACCTTCTGACTGCCGTTTTCCTACAGTGCCTCATCTTCTTCTCTATCGAATCATTCAGTTTCTTCAACTGGACTTTTCTGCTTATCAATATCGCCGGCTCAACAGTGCTAACTACGCTGTTCTGCATCGCTTTGGAGCTGATAAGAAAAAAGCCCTAATGAACACATACAATAATATAAGACACCATTGGAAGCCTACAATTTCAGCAACAGAAAGTTTGTGATTGGCGGTGTAGCTATTGGCATCATCCTTATCTACCTCATACGCCTTTTCACCTTGCAATTGTTGAGCGACGACTATAAGAAAAACGCCGACTCCAATGCTTTCCGGAAGGATATCATCTATCCCTCGCGCGGTCTCATATTCGACCGCAATGGCCAACTTATGGTCTACAACGAGCCCTCCTACAACATCATGGTTACCATGAATGAGCAGCAGGGCATAGATACTCTAGACTTTTGCAAAACTATTGGCATCACTAAAGAGTACTACATACAGCGCTGCGAAGAGATAAAAGATACGCGGAAGAACCCAGGCTACAGTCGATACACGCCGCAGGTTTTCATGACGCAAATACCTCCCGAAGAATACTCCCTATTCCAAGAAAAGCTTTTCCGCTTCAAAGGATTCTCTATTGAGAAGAGATCTATCCGCCACTATGCTGCGGCGGTTGGCGCACACATACTTGGTGACGTGGGCGAGGTGAATCAGACCAACATTGATAGTGATAGCTATTACCAGCCCGGAGACTACATTGGAAAGCTCGGAGTGGAACGTTCCTACGAAAAGGTGCTCCGCGGAGAAAAAGGCTTGCGCATCATGCTCCGCGACGTTCACGGACGAACGAAAGGTCATTATATGAACGGGGCATACGACAAGCTGCCAGTGCCTGGGCAAAACATAACACTAGGAGTTGATCTCAAAACACAAGAATTGGCGGAACGATTGCTACAAGGGAAAATCGGAGCAATTGTAGCCATAGAGCCATCAACAGGACAGATTCTGTGCATGGCTTCCTCCCCCAGTTATGATCCCGGTATTATGGTGGGACGCGACCGCTCTAAGGCACACGAGGCGCTTTCGAAGAATCCACGCAAACCATTGCTCAACCGCGCTATCATGGGTACATATCCGCCAGGGTCCACCTTTAAGATATCACAAGCGCTCTTAGGTTTGCAAGAAGGTAGCATTGATCCGCAAATCAGTTTCCCCTGCCACCACGGCTTCAGCTATAAGGGACTTCACGTTGGATGCCACGGACACGCCAGCCCCATCAATCTAGTACCCGCCATTGGTACTAGCTGCAACAGCTACTTTTGTTGGAATCTCTTTCGCCTACTCTCCAACAAGCGCAAGTACGGCTCAGTGCAGAACGCCATGACTGTGTGGAAGAATCACCTTGTGAAAATGGGCTTTGGTTATAAGTTAGGCATCGATCTCCCAGGCGAAAAGCGCGGCATGATACCCAACGCACAATATTACGATAAGGCGTACAAAGGTTCATGGAACGGACTGACAGTTATCTCTATTTCAATCGGCCAGGGTGAGGTTACAGCAACACCTCTACAAATTGCTAACTTAGCCACACAGGTTGCCAACCGCGGTTTCTTCTACACGCCTCACGTTGTGCGTTCTGTACAAGGCGGCCAATTGGACACACTCTACACTCGCAAGCATTACACCGGCATCAACCGCCGCTGGTACGACTACGCAGTAGCCGGAATGCGCAAGGCCGTTATTGACGGTACATGTCGTTCTGCAAATCTTCCTTGGTTCGAGGTTTGTGGCAAAACGGGTACGGCGCAGAACCGCGGACACGACCACAGTGTTTTCATGGGCTTTGCTCCTATGAATAACCCTAAAATAGCTGTCTCCGTCTACGTAGAGAATGGCGGTTTCGGCAACGTCTATGGTGTTCCCATCGGGGCACTTATCATCGAACAATATCTTCGTGGCCAACTCTCTCCCGCATCTATGAGAAAGGCCGCGGTAATGCAAAATCGGCACATCAAGTATGGAGACTTTGAACGGTAGAAAATACGGCAATCCGGCAGCACGCGCCGATTGGGTCGTTATTCTTATTTTCCTGTTGCTACTAATTGCTGGTTGGCTCTCCATTTGTGGTGCGAGCCACAACTTAGGCGACACAGATTTCTTTTCGTGGGGCACGCGAAGCGGTAAACAATTGGCGTGGATAGGATGCTCCATCGGTTTGGGAGGTTTCCTCCTGATGGTCGACGACAAATACTTCGATACGCTCGCTCCTTTTCTATACATCTGCATGATGCTTCTGCTGCTTGTCACTCCCTTTATAGCGCACGACATCAAAGGGTCTAAATCGTGGATCTCCCTTGGCCCCGTCAGTTTGCAACCTGCAGAATTTGCCAAGTGCGCCACGGCTTTAGCGGTGGCTAAAGTTATCGGACAGTATGGCTTCAACCTCTCGAATATGCGCAACTTCTTCAAGGCCGCCGGTCTTGTTCTGCTCCCTATGGTGCTTATTGTGTTGCAAAAAGAGACGGGTTCCGCCCTTGTTTATCTGGCATTCTTCCTCATGTTCTATCGTGAAGGAATGCCTGGTTCTATACTGTTTACAGCAGTAGCAGCCGTTTCTTATTTTGTTGTAGGCATCCGCTACGAAGCAGATATTATGCCGGGTACGCTGACCACAATTGGGCAATTCGCCGTGCTTATCATCATTTGGCTCAACGTCGTGGGGATGTGCGCCATCTACCTGAAGCGCAACAACAGTTGGTTCTGGTTTCTCTCCATAGGCTTGCTAATACAACTCATCGCCTATCTCGTTTCAGCCTTCATCAAGCCGTTCGACGTGGCGTGGGTGCAAATCGTTGGTATCATAGCCATGGCTGGTTATCTCATTTGGCAAGGCTTAGGCGAACGAATTAGATCCTACTCTCTCATTGCTATCTTCGCTTTAGGAAGTACTGCCTTCCTCTATTCGGCCAACTTTGCGCTCAACGATGTGCTTGAACCGCATCAGCAAACCCGTATCAAGGTTTTATTAGGTACGGAGGACGACCCACACGGAGCTGGTTATAATGTCAACCAAAGTAAGATTGCCATTGGCTCGGGCGGACTTGAAGGCAAAGGCTTCATGAACGGTACACAAACAAAGCTGAAATACGTGCCGGAACAAGACACCGACTTCATTTTCTGTACCGTGGGCGAAGAGCAAGGTTTTCTCGGCAGTGCGGGCGTATTGCTTCTCTTCCTGCTCTTGATACTCCGACTGATTTATCTCTCCGAACGACAGACCACCGCCGCGGGACGAGTTTATGGCTACTGCGTCCTTTCCATTCTCCTCTTCCATGTGTTTATCAACGTGGGTATGGTGATGGGACTCACACCAGTCATAGGCATCCCCCTACCTTTCTTCTCCTATGGTGGTTCAAGTCTTTGGGGGTTCACACTACTTCTATTCATCTTCCTGCGTATCGACGCGAGGGACAAAGTAAGAATGAGATAAAACGTTACGGAACAATAGATACACACGAACTATGGCTAAAAAAGAACATCCCTCACATATCTGGACAGGAGTAATTGTAGGTGCATGCCTACTAACGGTGGTCAGCATCTTCCTGTTGAAGCGCGCCAGCGATCGCCGCTCACCTGTCTATACCCAACTACACCCTGAGGACACAGTGGCAGTGAAGGAACGTATGCCCGTTGCCCGTCCCGACACCACTATCGATGCAACCTATTTGCCCATTCTGCGCGACACCGTGAATGTTGCACTCTCCGACAGCATCACGCGCGACACGCGTGGAGCCTACGAAGCAGGCAGCGAAGACGGCTATTTGGCAGGCATGGACGATGGGGCCACGCAGCACCCACACGCCAGCTACGATACCTCAAATGCTTTTACCAAACCGAAGGACAAGGCCGCCTATGTGCGCGGCTATGGCGAAGGCTATCAAAAAGGCTTTGAAGATGGTGCCAAAGGTAAGCAGTTCAACATAGGCAACTAATAATCCTTACAGCAAACATATCCTACTGGCTTTTCCCTCATGCAACGGAAAAGCCAGTATTTTTTATGGAAAACTCTAGGTTGGAAAACAATGCACAAGGAAAGATTGGGGTAAACCTTTCTGCTCACCCAGAAAAAGCTAAGATTGTAAAGCAAATTCTTATTTTAGAGAGCTGAGAATAGCTTGAATTCTCCATTTCTGTAAAGTGATTCACAAACCTGTTCTGCTTGTCCGATCAGTCCAATAAGGTTAGTAACAAATGCGATAAGGAAGTCAGCTGACACAATAAGGATGCCGACGGGTAGCCTTATTGTATTTCTAAACAGAATAAGGAAATTTCCTTCTTAGCGACACACGTTGAAGACGAAAAAGAAGAGAAATCAGAGCTTTTCCTTCTTTTTCAGAAAAAAATTAAGAAAAACAGCCAAAAGAATACGTCCAAATATGAATGTGCAAAAGAAAGATACTAACTTTTTAGGGACATTCAACTCCAGAACGAAAATACCTATTGTCAAAAAAGAAGGCGGCAAATAGGAATGTAAGAAGACAGAACTGTTAGCCTCATAGCCTCGTTACCAGCTCCGGAAAAGAGAAGGATTACTTACGGCTGCTGACAGATAAAACTGAGATGCAGTGCTACACATTCCACACGGTTGAGAAGCTAAAAAAGAGAGAAAAAGCTCGGCACATTCTTTCAATTTCTGTGCAGTTTATTTGGTTCATTCGTCATAATCCCGTACTTTTGCATATCCTTTGCACATAGAAAACAAAGTGTGTTAAACAAAAATCAATATGTCTATAGCCAAAACGCGCCAAACTCTTTTGGAAGTTGCTCGAGAACTTTTTGCTCGTAAAGGCCTTGAAGCAACCACTATGAACGATATTGCTCAAGCTTCGCAACGTGGACGACGAACATTGTACACATACTTCCGCAACAAGGAAGAAATCTACTATGCCGTCATTGAGAACGAATTGGAACGCTTGTCTGAGAAAATGGACAAAGTGGCTGCAATGGACATAGAGCCAGAGGAGAAAGTATTGACGCTCATCTACACACACTTGCAAGTGATAAAGGAAACGGTGGCTCGCAACGGCAATCTGCGCGCGGAGTTCTTCCGAAATATATGGAAAGTGGAGCAAGTGCGCAAAGCCTTCGACCGAGAAGAACAGGACATTATCAGTCGCGTGCTGAGAGAAGGCGTAGAACGCCATAAGTTTAACATCGACAACATCGGCCTTATGACCGATATCATCCACTATGTGATGAAAGGTCTCGAAGTGCCCTATATCTACGACCGCCTCGGACATGGACTTACGGAAGAAGAATCCATTCCGATGGTGATGCGCGTTATCCGTGGCGCACTGGGATATCCTGCTGCCGAAACTAAATAAGAAAACATTTACAACTAAAACATAAATAAAAATTATGGGACTTTTAACTGGTAAGACAGCCTTAGTCACGGGTGCAGCCCGCGGTATTGGCAAAGCCATTGCTCTGCGCTTCGCTGCAGAAGGAGCAAACATCGCATTCACAGACCTCGTTATCAACGAAGACGCTCAAGAAACCATCCGCGAGGTGGAAGCTAAGGGTGTGAAGTGTAAGGCTTACGCTAGCAACGCGGCCAATTTTGAAGAAACCCAGACCGTAGTGGAAACTGTTAAGGCAGATTTCGGCAGCATTGACGTGCTGGTGAACAATGCAGGTATCACCAAGGACGGTTTGCTCATCCGCATGACAGAAGCTCAATGGGACGCTGTATTGGCAGTGAACCTAAAGAGTGCTTTCAACTTCTGCCACGCTGTTGTGCCCATCATGCTGCGTCAGCGCCAGGGCTCAATCATCAATATGGCTTCTGTAGTAGGCGTTCATGGTAATGCAGGTCAGGCTAACTATGCAGCTTCCAAGGCAGGCCTTATTGCTTTGGCAAAATCCATCGGCCAAGAGTACGGCCCCAAGGGCATTCGCGCCAACGCCATTGCGCCAGGCTTCATTGAAACAGCTATGACAGCAGCACTTCCTGATGATGTTCGCAAGGATTGGATGACCAAAATTCCACTTCGCCGCGGCGGTCAGACCGAAGATATTGCCAATGTGGCAACATTCTTGGCAAGCGAAATGTCAAGCTATGTCAGCGGCCAGGTTATTCAGGTCGATGGCGGCATGAATATGTAATTTCACACCAATAGGATAAGACGAATCCAGCGGAGATGCTTAAAAATCCCCGAAGGATTCGTCTTTTTAGTTTCTGAAAGCATGAATATACTTTACGAGGACAACCATATCATCATAGTCAACAAAGCTGCAGGCGAAATTGTGCAGGGCGACAAAACGGGCGACCGCACCCTCTGCGATGAGGTTAAAGCTTATATCAAAGAGAAATATGCCAAACCCGGCGCGGTATTCTTGGGTATTCCTCACCGTTTGGACCGCCCCGTGAGCGGTATTTGTGTGTTTGCCCGCACAAGTAAGGCACTGACACGCCTCAACGATATGTTTCGAAAGAGTGAAGTCAAAAAGACATATCATGCCATAGTGGGCAACTGCCCCAAACTGCCCGAAGCAGAACTCGTGCACTACCTTACGCGCAACGAAAAGCAGAACAAAGCTTACGCCCATGAGAAGGAAGTGGCTGGGAGCAAACGCGCAGTGCTGGACTATAAGGTGATTGGACAAAGCGATCGTTATACGCTCGTGGAAGTGAATCTCCACACGGGGCGCCACCATCAGATTCGCTGCCAACTGGCAGCTATCGGTTGCCCCATCAAAGGCGATCTCAAATATGGAGCACCGCGCTCTAATCCCGATGGCTCAATTTGTCTGCACGCAGCACACATTGAGTTCGAACACCCTGTGAGTCATAAGCTCATCAGTGTTAGCGCGCCCTACCCTGCTCTGCCCATTTGGCACGTCATGTAAACGTGTCGATGGCTTTGAGATGTGAACACATCAGCGGCATTTAGTGCTGAATAAAAAAGAGGTAAGAAAAGAAAAAACTAAAAGCCAGTGCTATTCTTTGCACTGGCTTTTAGTTTTTATTACGGTTTTCGGAAAGCAGCACAACACCAATTGCGCTCTTGTCCTGCATGATCGAAGATCAGTCCTAAGCGTTCGGCTTCAGCCTTTATGCGGGGAAGATCGTCATAATAGAACCCACTCACAAAGAGCAGACCGCCAACATTCAGACGTGAAACGTACTTCTCCATATCTGCCAAAATGATATTCAGATGAATGTTGGCCAAAATTACATCAAAGGGGCCTACTTGTGGCAGAAGAGAAGCATCGCCCAGAAGCACGTTAATATTTGAAATGTGGTTGAGTTCAAAATTCTCCTTTGAGTTAAGCACGCACCACTCATCGTTGTCGATAGCTGTAAGGGTTGCCGCGCCGCGCATACTTGCCAAGATGGCGAGCAAACTCGTACCGCATCCCATATCGAGTACGGTACGCCCCTCCATAGGATTGTTGAGAATCTCGCGTATCATTTGCGAAGTGGTCTCGTGATGGCCCGAACCGAACGACATTCGAGGATTAATTTTTACGTTGTATTCAACCGTTGGCACGTCCTTATGGAAAGGAGCAGAAATCACACAACGGTTATCGATATTGAGTGGCTCAAAGAAATTGGCTTCCCATTCTGCATTCCAATCCTTATCCTCGGCCTCGTGCCCTTCATAAGAAATTTCTGCCGGCAGCGGGAAGTTGGCCAAAACTTCTTTGAGGCGTTCCTTGCTAAACTCGTCTTTCTTGACGTAAGCTTTTAGTGGTTCTTTGCCTTCTTCGTCTTTTACAAAAGAGTCGAAGCCTGCATCGGCCAATACAGCCCCCAAAATGTCCTGCATATCGCCGGAATTGGGAGAGATGTTAAAGGTATATTCCAAATACTTCATAATGGAGATTCTTCTCCTTCTTTTTCTGATATGAAAAAAGAAGGTGTTTTTATGCGTAATAAAGAGGTGAAACGAAAGGTCTTGTGCGTTGATTCATAAGACAAAGAAAAGGTTGCGACTAAGGTAACTGTTTACGGATGCGCCACTCGGGCGGATAGAGATTATTGGCACGCGCACCGAGATTGTTCACAAAACCGAGAGGACGTCCCTGGTAGGTCACAATAACATACCCGCGCGGAGCATCCACTGTGATAGCATCGCGGCGCAAATATGCAAGGGCCTCATCGAGCGAGAGCTCTATGCGCGGAAAGGCTTCGGGAGCGAGGGCTTGCGAGAGCACCAGCTCCTGCTGTGGTACCCATTTTTGCCCCTTTGCTTCAGCCAGTAAAATGCCCGCCCAGACTGTTTTCAGCTGATTGCGGAGACGCTGCACATCCTCATAGAGCGACTTACGAACAGCTGCCACGTGCAATTCATCGGGCGCATAGAATTTATAGTCAGCTTCGTTCTGCAACCAACCACTCAGTTTGCTCGCATTTCTCAACGGCTGTTCGCGCACACCTTTCTTGTGCTTTCGGTTGCCACCTGCTTCAGTCGCGCTCGTCTTGCGGAGCAAAGCTAAGAAGAAGCCCTCACCGCGACTCTTCCCAGGGAGAAAATGATAAACAGGAAGCCCTCGTCCGGTGGTATCTCCCTTCACGTTCCATTCTTCAGGCACATCCAGATGAATCGGTTCTGCGCCCAATTCATCACATATATAAGACACGTTGTCTTCATCCTCAAAACGATTAAAAGTACAGGTGCTATAAACAAGATAACCGCCTTGTCGGAGCGCAGGCCAAACATCGGCAATGATACTACGTTGCAATTCGGCACATTTCCTAACATTCTCCACCGACCATTCGTTGCGCGCTCCCATATCCTTACGAAACATTCCTTCGCCAGAGCAGGGCACGTCCGCAGCAATAACATCGAAGAAGCCCGTCAGCGGAGCGAAATCGGCAGGATAGGCATTACTAACCACCACGTCCGGTTGTCCCCATTTTGCTAAGTTCTCCGCCAACACCATTGCTCGCTGCCGCAGCGGTTCGTTGGCAACGAGTAATGCGCCATCGGGCAGAAGCGAGCGCCAAAGCGTACTCTTCCCTCCTGGCGAAGCACAGAGGTCTAGCAAACGTTGCGGACACTCGCCCATTGCTTTGAAAGCCTGCTCCACAAACATGGATGCAGCTTCTTGCACATAGTAGCAACCTGCATGGAGCAAAGGATCGAGCGTGAATTGTGGGCGCTCACTGAGGTATCGCCCTGTTCGGCACCACGCCACAGGCTCTCCGTCGGTGTCGTACCCCTTTGCTTCATTGCAGCGAACACTCGTAGGGCAAGGCGTTTCAAGCCCCTCAAAGAGTTGAAGGGCTTCGTCAGTTCCCAGCAGGTTTGTCATTTCTGAGACAAAATCCGCAGGCAATGCTATCTTTTCTGTGGTTGTCATATCAAAGGTTTTGCTGCTACTTAATTCTTTCTTCGCCAGCAAAGTTAGTCTTTTTTTGGTACTTTTGCAGCCGAAAAAAATCAAACAATGAGACAATATCTCAACTTGCTCCAAGAGATTCTCGACAACGGCGTTGAGAAGACAGACCGCACTGGTACGGGGACAAAGAGTATCTTCGGCCATCAGATGCGTTTCAATTTAGAGAAAGGTTTTCCGCTCCTCACCACGAAGAAACTACATCTGAAATCCATCATCTACGAACTGCTTTGGTTCTTGCAGGGCAGTACGAACGTGAAGTATTTGCAGGACCACGGCGTGCGCATTTGGAACGAATGGGCCGACGAGAACGGTGAGCTGGGCCCCGTCTACGGCCATCAGTGGCGTTCTTGGCCCGACTACCACGGCGGCACTATTGACCAAATCAAACAAGCGGTTGAACTGATTCGCAACAACCCTGATTCGCGCCGCATCGTTGTTTCAGCTTGGAATGTGGCCGAGGTGGCGGATATGGCCTTACCTCCCTGCCACATGCTCTTTCAGTTCTATGTGGCTGATGGTCGTCTGTCGCTCCAGCTCTATCAGCGTTCAGCCGATACGTTCTTGGGAGTACCGTTCAACATTGCTTCCTATGCACTCCTCTTGCAGATGATGGCGCAAGTGTGCGGACTCCGCGCGGGCGACTTCGTTCACACTATGGGCGACACGCATCTCTATCTCAACCATCTGGAACAAGCGCGCTTGCAACTCACGCGAACTCCGCGCCCTCTCCCAACTATGAAACTGAATCCCGAAGTAAAGAACATTTTCAACTTCCACTTTGAAGATTTCGAACTGGAAAACTACGATCCTTGGCCACATATAAAGGCGGATGTATCGGTCTGAAATCAGCTTTCATCCTCCTTTCTCCCTCGCTTTTTAGCTCCTTACTGATTCCTTATATATATGCTCACCATTATCTGTGCCGTTGCCCAGAATCGAGGTATCGGCTATCATAACAATCTGCTGTTTCATCTCAGTGCCGACTTGAAACGCTTCAAGTCTCTTACCACGGGGCACACCATCATTATGGGGCGGCGCACTTTCAATTCACTGCCGAAAGGAGCTTTACCCAATCGCCGCAACATTGTTTTGAGTCGCAATGCTTCACTCCAACTCCCTGGAGCGGAAGTGTTCCCCTCACTCCAAGCAGCTCTGAACGCTTGCCAAGCTGATGAGGACGTTTACATCATTGGCGGCGCATCCGTTTATGCCGAAGCCTTTCCCCTTGCTCAGCGCCTTTGCCTGACAGAAGTGCAGGCCATTCCTGCCGAAGCGGATGTATTCTTTCCCGAATTCGATGCTACGCAATGGCAAGAAATCAGTAGAGAACATCACGATGCCGATGAGCGCAACGCCGTACCGTTCGATTTTGTCGACTATATCAGAAAAGGTAAATAAACAGTCAAAAAATAGTTATCTTCTGCCTTTTCACTAAGAAAATTAATAATAAGACTAACAATATGAAACATTTTCTTCTTCTCCTTTTCGCGCTGACTGCTACCACGCTTTCGGCCAAACCGCGCGAAATTCGTTTCAAGATTCTTGAAACCACCGATGTTCATGGTAATTATTTCCCCTACGATTATCTCAACCAGCAGCCGGGCGAAGGCTCGCTCATACGTGCCTACTCGTTCGTAAAAGCACAGCGACAACTCATGAAGCCGCAGCACGTATTGCTCCTCGATGCGGGCGATATTCTGCAAGGACAACCCTCCGCTTACTATTACAACTTCATGGACACTGTGAGCCAACACGCTTGCGCTTCAGTGCTCAACTATATGCAGTATGATGCAGCCACTGTGGGCAATCACGACATTGAGGCAGGTCACGCTGTTTATGACCGCTGGACGAAAGAATGCCGTATGCCGATGCTGGGAGCAAACATCATTCGCACCAGCACGGGCCAACCCTACTGGCGTCCCTACACCATCATCAAGAAAGACGGTGTGCGCTTTGCCGTTTTAGGTTTGCTCACCACGGGCATCCCCAACTGGCTCCCCGAAAACCTTTGGTCGGGAATGCGCTTTGACGACATGGTGGAAGTAGCCCGTAAATATATGCCCGAAATGCGCCGCCAAGCCGACGTAGTTATCGGACTCTTCCACAGTGGTGTGGGTCGCGAAAACGCCACAGGCACAAAGAACGAGAACGCCTCTCTGCAAGTGGCACAACAAGTTCCGGGCTTCGATCTCATCCTTTGTGGTCACGACCACCGCAAGGCCAATCGCAAAATTGCCAATGTCAATGGCGACAGTGTCCTTGTTCTCAACACGGGTGCTAATGCCCATTTCGTAGCAGTAGCTGACCTCGTTGTGGAAAAGAATGGGAAAAGAGTAAGCGTCAAGAGCGCCACTGGCCATTTGGAAGACATCGACCAATGGGAAGTGAATCCCGAAATGCTCGCCCATTTCCAACCGCAGATAGATGCCGTAAAGAAATTCACGCAAGAGGCCATTGGCCACAACGCCACCGAACTCACCACTCGCCCCGCCTTCTTCGGCCCATCAGCATTTGTGGATTTCATCCATCAGCTACAGCTTAAAATCACGGGAGCTCAGATCTCTTTTGTTGCACCGCTTAGTTTCGATGCCCGCATCCCTGTTGGTACAATCCGCGTCAGCGACATGTTCAATCTCTACAAGTTTGAGAATATGCTCTACGTTATGCAGCTCACGGGGCAAGAGATTAAAGACTTCCTTGAATATAGCTATGCTGGTTGGACACAGCAGATGACCTCTCCTTCAGACCATTTACTGCTCTTCAACGACCGCACCATCAATTCTCCCGAAAGCTGGCAGCGCCTGCGCACACCGAGCTACAACTTCGACAGTGCTGCGGGAATCCTCTACGAAGTGGATGTTACCAAGCCTCGCGGACAGAAAATCACCATCAAGAGTTTAGCAACGGGCGAACCGTTTGATCTGAAGCAGACCTATCGTGTAGCCGTTAACAGCTATCGCGGCAACGGTGGTGGCGGCCTTATGACAGAGGGAGCAGGCATCCCACGCGAACAGCTTGTTAAACGCATTGTTTGGAGCACGGACAAAGATTTGCGCTACTATCTCATGCAAGAAATTCGTCAACAAAAAGACATCGCTCCCAAGGCTCTCAACCAGTGGAAATTCGTTCCGGAAAACTGGACAACTCCTGCTGCGCAACGCGATAGCATCACGCTCTTCCAGTAGTCCAGAACAAGCCCTTTCCTTAAAAAACTTCTGCAAAAATTTGGTACTTCAATCGTATTCGCGTACTTTTGCACCCGGATTTCAGCAGAAGTCTTTGCTCAACCGCACAAGGAAAGGTGCTCGAGTGGTTGAAGAGGCACGCCTGGAAAGCGTGTAAACCCCTAAAGGGTTTCGTAGGTTCGAATCCTATCCTTTCCGCACATTATCAACACTTCAAGCGACTTAATGTTTTACGCATTAAGTCGCTTTTTCGTATTATTTTAAGGTAAGAAACAGGCAAATTACAATAGGAAGCAGGCAAAAAAGTGCAAAAGGCAGGCAAATAAAAAGAGTACGAAACAGGCAATATATCTCCTGTCATCATTTCTTTTAATGCCGTTCTCGTTTTATTTCTATTAAATCTTTATTTTTGTAAACATTAGAATAAAAGGCGTCTAATTCATAAGTCAACTAAATTCTACAGATAACAAATATCAGTAACAAAATAACTTTCTATTATGCGAAAACTTTTATTACTACTTATTATTACTCTTACAAGCCTCAACGTAACTGCACAAACCACTCACGCAGCATATTGCGAAGTTGCCGTTTATCGTGTCGCTTTATTCTCACAGAAAGTAGCAGCTGTAGTAGATGCTGGCACAGAAAAGAGCGGCTACATCATCAACGAGGACGGGAGCAAAAAAATATTCAACTCAACTATCGACTTGTTTAATTTTTTTGGAAAACTCGGATGGTCGGTAAGTCAGAATTATTTAAGACCCGATTCCGATAAAGAAAACAATCCTTTACGTTTTCTTTTGACAAAACAAGTAGTGAACGATGAGGAAGTTTTTACTGGCCTCAACATAAAAAACAACACACAAAAAAGAATATTCGCGCATTAAGCAACTTTTCCATTGATTACCTACCCATCTCACATTTCAACAAGGTTTCCCCACCAAGCCTTTTTTTGAAGACTCTTAGAGGGAAAGCACAAGGAGAATCTGCGTAATCGTCAACACCCTTATTGCGTTTTCAGATACAATAAGCCTATCAGCTCACACCCTTATTGTGTCAGCTCACGCCCTTATTCTATCCGCCCGCCCGCTTATAGCGTTTACTCTCCTCTGCGATATAGCGTGCTCACCCACTGTCCCCGGCGGGGACACACCATGCGTAACCGCGGGTGATGCCCGAAGGGAGAACCCGTGGATAGATAACAGCCCTTACCCTCCGACGCCGGCGGCGTCGCACAGCACCCACCTCCCTTCTCCTTGTCTTTATTTTCTGTTGTCACGTCGTCACGTCGTCACACTTTGCATATAACTAATTGAAAACATATCTGTTATGAGTGTAACAACGCGTGACAACAAAATCGAGTATTTTCTTAGAAGGAGAGAGGAAGAATACTCCCTCAACGCTGTCAGTGCGACACCGCCGGTGTCGGAAGGTAGTGCTGTTGTCTGTCCACTTCTCCACGGGTTCGCCCTCACTATCGTTCGGGTATCACCCGCGGTTAAGCATGGTGCGCCTCCGCCGGAGGCGGCTCTGTGTAGATGCGGATGCGGAGGAGGTGCAGTGAGGGTATCCACAAAAGCATACATACCATAGAGAATGTGAGAGAGTGACGATCGGCGAAGTAGAGAACGAGAGTATCCGCAAGAGCATAGACGATACGCAGGGATGGAATTGAGCTGAGTATCCCTCGTGCTCACCCACTGTCCCCAGCGGGGACACACCATGCTTAACCGCGGGTGATGCCCGAAGGGTGAACCCGTGGATGGGCAACGACACAAACCTCCGACGCAGGAAGCGTCGCACAGCACCCACTGCGGCTCGTGTGGAGTTTCTCCCTCAACGCTGTCAGTGCGACGCTCGCCTGTACACTGCCTTAATGAAGGAAAATATGTATTTTTTTGTATTATTTAAAAGTTTCTTTATATTTGCAGATGTATAACTTTTAATACAAAAATGCTTGCCGCTTTGCTTTCTAAAGAGTTGGAAGGCGGACACAGTGTAATCTAAACAATACAAACATTATTCATTTCAACCTACCCAACTTCCCGATACGGCACTCCTAAAAAGTAGAAAGACGACGAGGAGACAAAAAGGGGAAGAAAATAATTATGAAGAAACATTTACTCAAGCATTTCTGTGCTGTGTTCCTCGCATGGTTCATGGCCTTGTTGCTCCTTCCGCAGTCCGCTCAAGCACAGGAGAAGGAAGCCTACGTTGTGAAAAGCAGCGACAAGAAAACGCTAACGTTTTACTACGACGATCAGAAATCCTCCCGCACGGGCACTGTGTGGGGAATTGAGGAGACGAGGAAGAGCGACTTCGGAAATACATACCCTGCTTGGTCTGGAACGTGGACTAGGCCAGAGTACCAAGTTACTACCGCTGTCTTCGACGCTTCGTTCAAGAACTATCTTCCCCAAAGCACTGAGATTTGGTTTCGTAATTTAATAAAACTGAAGAAAATAGAAGGATTGACAAATCTCAATACATCTAAAGTCACTACGATGAGCGGAATGTTTTTAGGCTGCTCAAGTTTAACTTCCCTCGATCTCTCTAACTTCAATGCGGAGAACGTGAAAGACATGCGTTCAATGTTTTTGGGCTGCTCAAGTTTAACTTCCCTCAATCTCTCCAACTTCAATGCGGAGAACGTGCAAAACATGAGTGGAATGTTTCATGGCTGCCAGAGTTTAACCTCCCTCAATCTCTCCAACTTCAAGACGGAGAACGTGCAAAACATGAGTGGAATGTTTTATGGCTGCCAGAATTTAACATCCCTCAATCTCTCCAACTTCAATACGAAGAACGTGCAAGACATGTGGAAAATGTTTTATGGCTGCTATAATTTAACTACCCTCAATCTCTCCAACTTCAAGACGGAGAACGTGCAAAACATGAGTGAAATGTTTTCTGGCTGCTCAAGTTTAACTTCCCTCAATCTCTCCAACTTCAATACGGAGAACGTGCAAAACATGAGTGAAATGTTTAGGGACTGCCAGAATTTAACTTCCCTCAATCTCTCCAACTTCAA
>NZ_CAUTBW010000017.1:0-50135 GCF_963536905.1 uncultured Alloprevotella sp.
TGTAGAGCACAAAGAAGAGTGAGCGCGTATAGGTGCGCATTCCCGAAGCGGAAGTAATATCGAGAAACTCGATGTCTTTATCGTTGAAGAGGGTATAATGCAGCCCTTCCACTTTGTTATTGACTTTTGCGGAAGTACATCCGTAGGGCAGATGCAGTTCCAGCATCTCATAGACTTGTTCCAGATTGTAGCCAGCCGGCACTTTGTGCGACTTGCCGGTATTCTTACAGCGAATATTGAGGGTTGTTAGCATAATGTTTAGTTTTAGCCTTGGCGGCGGAAGAGGCTTTGGGAGGAGGGAGAGATAGCTTATTCTCAGACCAGTCGGAAAGGTCAGACCAGTCCGACTCAGCTTTCTCCTCTCGCCGAAGTGCCGCAGGCGCTTCAAGGCAAATATACTGACTTTTGGACTTTTTTGGTTATTTTTGCCGGAAAAGTACTCCAACGATTTCTAAAAAAGACAAATTCATGACGATACAGAAGAAACCGCGCTTGGCCAATATGGAGCTGCTCCGCTTCATGGCGATGTTTATGATTCTCACCCTTCATGCCGATTTTGCCTGCTTCGGATGGCCTCAGCAGCGTGATATTCTGACGCTTCCGGAGGTTTGGGGCGTACGCATATTGGTGGAACATTGGGCCATCATAGGTGTGGATGTCTTCATCCTTATTTCGGGATGGTTTGGTATACGCACTTCACTGAAAGGAGCCGTAAAACTGCTTTTTCAGGTGTTCTTCATCGCCCTGCTTACTTCGGGGACGGTTTTGCTACTCAAGGGTATGCCCACGGGCGGACTGATAGCTATTGCAAAAAGCTTTATCTCCTATTGGTTTGTATGGTCGTATCTGCTTCTCTATCTGTTTGCACCCGCCCTCAATGCCTTTGTAGAGACGGCTGGAAAGCGACAACTGAGAGGTTTCCTAATTGCGTTCTTCACTTTCGCAACGCTCGATTTGGCTGCACACTTCTCCGATGATTTCAGATATGGCTACTCTGCCATTTTCTTTATGGGACTCTACGTTCTGGCTCGTTATATTCGCCTCCATGTAGACTATAAAGCCTTGCGCACACGCACCTTGTTAATCGTATATGCCGCGTGCCTACTGATTCCCGCTTTCTACACGTTTGCTTCAGGCCGTTGGTTGCCACTCATCTGCTACCAATTGGGAAAAACGTTCCTCCTCCCCTATTCCTTTCCTATCAACGTATTAGAAGGCGTTATCCTACTCATCCTCTTCGACCGCCTACAGCTGCGCCCCAGTCTTTCGCGCCCCATTAACTGGTTGGCAGCGGGGGCTTTCACGGTCTATCTCGTCCATCAGAACACACTTGTCCGTCCTTTCTACTTTCAGGCGGTTAAGGATATACACTCCGCGCTACCGTTTGGCCTCAACTTCTTGGGCGTAGCCTTGATGCTCTGTGCCGTTTATTTGGCTTGTACGCTGCTCGACCAATTGCGCGTGGCGGCCTGGCAGAGTGGCGAAAAACTGTGGGGGAAATATCGCAAGAAATAAGCCTTATTCTCTTCTTTCGAATAAGGCTCTAATAAAACGCTATCAAAAATTTAGGACGCTTTTCCTTTCTGAAAGAGGAAAAGCAAGCTTTCGCGGAATATGGCAGAGCCACTCATCCACAGCGTGAGGCAATAGGTTGTGCCTACGAATAGGACTTTGCCCAACAGGCTCAGCCAAAGGTGGGTCACGCTGGAGAAGAGGAAGTACGCCCCTATGCAAAGCACGACGGAAAGCCCCAAGTAGGGCGCCATGTCTTTTAGAAATGCCAACAATCCATAGCCCGTCAGGCGGCGAACAAAGTGGTGCCAAAACAAGAGCCAGAGAATGTTGACCGCCACAAAGACGCGCAACATCCACTCTAATCCGTAGGGACTCACCAGTAATGCAGCGCCAAACACAAGTATGGCCAGCCCGATTGTTCCCCACATATAAATCCCCGAACGCCCACGTGCCAACAGGAAGTTCTGGAAAAGCGTTTGCATCGGAACGAAAGCGCCCCAAACGCAAAGGAGTTGCAGCATGACAGCCGAAGCAAGCCATTTCTCCGTGATAGTGATGATGATGAACTCGTGTGCAATGACGCTCAAACCGAACATAGCGGGGAAAGTGAGGCATGCGGTCAGACGCACCATCTTTTGCAGAGCGGCGCGTTGCTGCTCGCGGTCGTCCATCTTGGCAAAAAGGGGCTGCGTCACACTGTAAAGCATCTGCGAAATGAGACTATGCCCCATTGTGTTCCATTTATTAGCCTGCGTGAATTTGCCCAGTTCGCGACGATTGAAGAGCTTACCGAGCAAGATAGAAAACAGCTGCTGGTTAAGAATCACAAAGACATTGGTGATAATCAGGCGGCCGGAATAGCCCAGCATCTCCCTGACGGGGCGGAATGAGAAATGGGTGCTGGGCCACCAGCGGGTGACCCAATACGTTCCGAGGGTTGTGCAGACGGCGTAAACAATAGATTGCGTGGCGATGCCCCAATAAGCAAAGCCTTGCCACGCCATGGTCACGCCCACAATACCCGAAGTGAGGAGTGCAACAAAGCTAATAATCGTGTTCTGCTTCACTTTTAGTTCGCGGAAGAGATAAGCACGCGGCACGATATTCAGACTCGAGATGACAAAGCCCGCAAAGACGTAGCGAGCTAAGGGAGTTAAATCCGGCTCATGGAAAAAATCAGCTATCAACGGGGCACAGAAAAAAAGGAGCGTATAGAGTGAAAGACTCATCAGCGTGTTGAACCAAAACACACTATTATAATCCGCGCGAGTCACGTTTTTCCGCTTATTGAGTGCCGAGATAAATCCGCCCTCTTGCAGCGAACCGGCAATGAGAGTAAAGACGGTGAGATACCCCACCATACCGTAGTCGGCATCGGTGAGCAAACGTCCCAAAAAGATACCGAACACGAGGTTCAGCAACTGCTGCAAACCGCTGGCTATACCGCCCCATAGCAGTCCGTTTGCGGTTTTCTCTTTCAGACTTGACATTTCTATTTATAACTATTTCCGACAAAATTACGCTTTTCTATGTAGCTCACAAAGCAAGCCTTTGAGAGAAGCCGCATTTTGTTTGTTTTTCCTATCAGCACATTCTTTCTATTCTTTCCCACCTGCTTGGTTATCGCAAAATTCTCTTACGGCCGAAAAGATAGGACAAGCGCGTGCGGTCGAGCAAGAGGGCGAGCGCAAGAGTTCCTCCAAGACCCACGCCAACGGTCACAAAGGCGTGGAGCAATCCCGTAGGGTCGAAGCCGAAGAGAGGCAGGTAGTATTTCGACAGCATTGTAAATATGGGATGGAAGATATAGATCGGGAAAGTGTTTCGCCCAATGTAGTCGATGACCTGCTTGGTGCGCCCCGTTGTGAGACTACTGAAATAAGCTGCAAAACAAAGAAACGACACCACGCAAACGAGCATGGCGATTGTTCCCCAGCCCCAATACTCGCGCTGAACGATGAGCAAACCGAACGGAAGTATGGGCCACAGACTCGCCTTATAGATGCGCGAGAAATCGCCTATATATTGCCGCACGCCCACGCCTAAGAAATAATAGAACGCGGCATGAATGTCCAGCAAAGGCGTGAGGAGCGATACGCCGATGAGGAGGGCGGCAAAGAGGGAATATTTGGCCGTAATGTCGAGTTTGGGCAAGACGCGGAAAGCTGCATAATAGAGGATGCCACACACCATCATGACGTGCAGAAACCAGTAGGGGCCAATCGACTTCACAAAGAGCACATTGAGCACCGTGGGCACATCGAACGACGTGATACCATCGCGGACGGGCAGATACAGCGAAAGCCCTGCAAAGCCCAAGACGAGCACCATATAGGGCAACCATATCCTCCAAAGATATAAGGCAAACTGCCGGAGCGTCTTTTCGATGTTTACCAAATAACCAGTTATCACCAAAAAGGCGGGCATAAAAAACGCGAGAATTGCATTCTTAATGTCGGGGTAGATATTGCCAAAATTGACGATATGTATCAGAATGACCAATCCTATTAAGATAGCCCTAAAAAAATCAAGGTCTTTGTTGTACTTCATAAGCTGTATTGCTACTGCGCTATTGCTAAGCTGCTGCAAATTTAAGATTTTTTCAATAGGAACAGTCGCACACCAGCCTTTGTTTACCAAGACCGTTGCGAGAGCTTTAAGACGAGTCGGACCAGTCGGACTCGTCCGAGAACCGATACTGATTCGTGCTCCTTCGCCTTATTCGTGCCCTTTCGTGGGCTAAAAACATCAACAGAATTCCCACTTTTCCCCTCCCACGAAGGCCACAAATCCGCGCACGAAAGGGAGAGAGCGAACAACCTCCCCCTCCTGCGCGCCGATACAATAAGGCTGCTGGCTGACTTCCTTATTGCGTCCGCCAACAGAATAAGGAAACCAGCCGACACAATAAGGAAACCGACGAACAGGATAAGGAGAGTTTTCAGCAAAAACGGCCGAAAAAATCGAAAATCTCACGAAAACTCCTGCTTTTTCAAGATTTCGCTCGATTTTTCCCGTCCGCGAAAACAAAAATGCCGCGAAAATTTTGGCAGAAAGCAAAGAGGAGAGCCTTTCTCAAATTTTCAGAGAAAGGCATCTTGTCAAATTTTCGGGAGGTTTTAGATGTTCTCGGACAAGTCGGACGGGTCGGACAAGTCGGAGATTCTGTTGAGAGAACAGCTTGTCGGACGGGTCGGACCAGTCGGACCAGTCCGATATCCAATAAAGCAGCTCGAGCCTCAAGAGGCAGCTGAGCACTCCCCCTTATGGGGGAGATGGAGGGGGCTTTTCTCTTCTCCCACCTTTTTCTGAAGAAAAATCCCTATTTTTGCAAAGTAGGCAGACAATAACTGCCTACAAAAAAAGAAAGGCTATGATACATCGCATCTCTATCTTATTCAGCCTACTGCTCTGCCTATCGGCGGCTGTGGCACAAGACTTCGGGCGGTCGCAACGCGTGTTGGACTGGTTGCAACAACAAAAGGGCGACTCCGTATATGCGCTCTGCAACGCCGAGATGAAAGCGGCGCTCTCCACGCAACAATTAGGAGGAATCTACGCACAGCTTGTGCAGCAGGCGGGCACGGAGAACGGCCGCGGCGAATGGGAGCGGACGGTGGTTGAAGGAGGAGTAGAGGTCGATGGGATACGACTGGATTTTTCGCAGACGTCGCTCATGGCGCTCCTCTCTTGGAATGGCGAGGGACAGCTCTGCGGACTCTTTTTCCGACCTACCACGCGACCGCAGACAGTGGCGGTTGGGGGCGTGGAAAACCGTGAGGTGCAGATTGAGAATGGTAAGATATTCCTACCGGGAACGCTCACGCTACCCACTGAACGAAAGAAACCAGTGGCGCTGGCCGTACTGCTGGCGGGCAGCGGCCCTTGCGACCGCAACGAGACTATCGGGCGGAACGCTTTGTTGCGCGATTTGGCCGATTCGTTGGCGCTCCATGGTATCGCCTCTATCCGCTACGACAAGCGCACCCTTGTTTATGGGTCGGCGTGCGTAGAAATCAGTGGCGGCATGGACTACGACAAAGAAATTGTGGACGATGCACTTGCGGCACTTCAGCAGGCCGGCGCTTTGCCCGAAGTGGATGCACGGCGCATCTTTGTGGTGGGGCATTCGCTCAGCGGAATGCTACTGCCGCGCATAGCGCAACGCGCCACAACGCCTTTGGCAGGCATGATAGCTCTGGCCGCTCCTGCGCGCCCTCTCGCCGAGGTGATGAAAGAACAATTGAACTATCTGGGACGTCTCAACAACATCGCGCCTACTGAAATCGACAGCGCATACCGAGCCGCCCTCGCACCGCTCCCTAAGGAGTATCTGAAATTCGACCGCAAATACCGCCCACTCCGAACGGCGCAGCAGCTCGCAGTGCCGATGCTTTTCATACAAGGTGGGCACGACTATCAGGTGCGCCAAACCGACTTCCAACTATGGCAGCAGGCACTGGAGAAGAGGCCCAACGTAGACTTTCGCTGGATGCCTACGCTGAACCATCTGATGGCGGAAAGTCCGAACATGTCCCGCCCCGATGACTACGCCACTCGGCAACTCATCGCCACCCCCGTTGTGGAAACCATCGTGGACTTTATTGTGCGGCACTGACTCTTCTCGCTGACACACAAAAGCCCCGGCTGAACCAAAGCAATACTTGGTTGAGCCGGGGCTTTTGATGGAATTGTGCACCACTACATCAGATTGCAGGCCACCGTAAGGCCGGCCATGACGATGCTGACCATGCTCATCAGTTTGATAAGGATGTTCAAACTTGGGCCTGATGTGTCCTTGAACGGATCGCCAACGGTGTCGCCCACGATCGTGGCTTTGTGGACATCGCTACCCTTGCCGCCGAAGTTTCCTTCTTCCACGAATTTCTTCGCATTGTCCCACGCACCACCAGCATTGGCCATAAAGACAGCCAGCGTAAAGCCAGCGCAGAGGCCGCCAACGAGGAGACCAAGCACACCGGCAACGCCGAGGACTACGCCCGTGACGATGGGGATGATGATGGCTAAGAGCGAGGGCAGAATCATTTCGTGCTGGGCAGCGCGCGTACTGATTTCGACACAGCTACCATAGTCGGGCGTGGCCTTGCCTTCGAGGATTCCTTTGATTTCGCGGAACTGGCGCCGCACTTCATCGACCATCTTGGCTGCGGCACGGCCGACAGCACCCATGGTGAGGCCGCAGAAAAGGAAGGCAGCCATCGCGCCAATGAATACACCTACGAGTACGCGCGGGTTCATCAGCGTCACCTGGAAGTATTCCATCATTTCGGGCATCGAAGCCTTTGAAGGATCAAAGGCATTACCGGCCGCGTCAATGAATTGCTGTCCGCTCTCCATGGCCCGCGTCATGGCGATTTTTATTTCTTCTACATAGGAAGCCAGCAAGGCCAGAGCAGTGAGTGCTGCCGAACCAATGGCAAAGCCTTTGCCCGTGGCAGCCGTAGTATTGCCGAGCGCATCGAGTGCATCCGTGCGGTGGCGCACCTCCTCGCCCAGCTCGCTCATCTCAGCGTTGCCGCCGGCGTTGTCGGCGATAGGGCCGTAAGCGTCCGTAGCGAGCGTGATGCCCAGCGTGGACAACATTCCGACAGCTGCAATGCCGATGCCGTAGAGTCCTTTCGAGATACTCTCAGCACTCATGGAGAGATCGAAATGATTGGCGCAAAGATAACTCAACATAATGGCCACACCGATGGTAAGCACGGGGATACAGGTGGAAATCATGCCTGTACCGATACCTTTGATGATGACCGTGGCAGATCCTGTTTGGGCCGACTCGGAAATAGTCTGGGTGGGCTTATAGCTATGCGAAGTGTAGAACTCTGTGGCTTGTCCGATGATAACTCCCGCTGTCAGACCGCTGATGACGGAGAAACTCAGGCCTAACCAGTTGTCGAGGCCGAGGACATAAAGGATGAGGAACGTCGCGAGTGCAATCAGCACAGCACTGGTATTGGTGCCGACAGCGAGCGAACGGAGCAACTGGCTCATACTTGCCCCTTCTTTGGTGCGCACGAGGAAGATACCGAAGAGCGAAAGGAAGATGCCGACGGCGGCAATAATCATGGGGGCGATGACAGCCCGCAGCTGCATGTCGCCAGCCGAAGCAAAGGCCGTGGCACCCAAAGCTGCCGTAGAAAGAATGGAACCGCAATAGCTCTCATAAAGGTCGGCGCCCATACCGGCAACGTCGCCCACGTTGTCGCCTACGTTGTCGGCAATGGTGGCAGGGTTACGCGGGTCGTCCTCTGGGATGTCGGCTTCAACTTTTCCAACAATGTCCGCGCCTACATCGGCTGCTTTCGTATAGATACCGCCTCCAACGCGGGCAAAGAGGGCTTGGGTGGAAGCTCCCATACCGAAGGTGAGCATCGTGGTAGTGATGGTGATGAGCGCAACGTGGTCAGAGCCGTAGACATAGGAGAGGGCGATGAACCACAGGGCAATATCCAAGAGTCCGAGGCCTACAACGACCAACCCCATTACCGCACCGGAGCGGAAAGCAATACGCAAACCGCTGTCCAAGCTCTTGCGCGCAGCATTGGCGGTTCGCGCGGAAGCATAGGTAGCAGTCTTCATACCGAAGAAGCCGGCTAAACCACTGAAAAGACCACCCGTGAGGAAGGCGAAAGGTACCCAGGGATTTTGAATCTTAAGGACATAGGCCATGAAAGCAAAGAGAACGACGAGCACTAAAAAGACTTTGAGAACGACGAGGTACTGCTGTCTGAGGTAAGCCATTGCGCCCTTGCGGACGTGCTCTGCGATTTCGCGCATACGGGGCGTTCCTTCGTCGGCCTTCATCATATTCTTAAAGAAGAACCAGGCCATAGTCAACGCTACTACTGATGCGATGGGCACCAGCCAGAAAAGGGGAGTTACAGTCATAAATGTTTTTATTTAAGGTTTGATATTCTTGTCAGTATGTATGCTTTCATTGATTCGAAGGCCTAATATATGGAGTATTTTCTATGTATCAAAAAAATTACACAAAAAAGTTATATTTTAGCATCCATACTTTGCAAAATACAGAATTTTAGCTACAAAACACTCCCCTTATCGCAATGATGAACACGATAAGGGGAGTGATGATTTTTCAGGAAATTCTAACGGCCTCGAGCCACTGACTGAACGATAGAATGGATCGGATGCAGCCTAAGTGAGCACTTATTCTAACTTCTCCTTGAGATACTGCGCCGTATAGCCTTTACCCTGCGCCACCAGTTCCTCGGGCGTACCAACAGCAACAATCTGTCCGCCGTCGCGTCCGCCTTCAGGGCCGAGGTCGATAACGTAGTCGGCCATTTTGATAACGTCCATGTTGTGCTCAATAATGAGAATGCTGTGGCCGCGCTCAATGAGTGCGTTGAAACTATGGAGGAGTTTTTGAATATCATGGAAGTGCAAACCGGTGGTAGGCTCGTCGAAAATGAAAAGTGTGGGCTCGGTGCGCTCCAAGCTTAGGTAGTAGGCCAGTTTCACACGCTGATTTTCACCGCCAGAAAGAGTGGAACTGCTTTGCCCTAACTTGATGTAGCCCAAACCTACATCTTGGAGTGGGCGCAAGCGCTTGGAGATTTTCTCGTTGCCATACTGAGTGAAAAATTCCACGGCTTGGTTGACGGTCATCTCAAGGATGTCGTGGATGTTCTTACCTTGGTAGCGCACTTCGAGCACATCTTTCTTGAAGCGCATACCGTGGCAGGATTCGCAAGTGAGCACCAAATCGGCCATAAACTGCATCTCCACCTTGACAGTTCCCTCGCCTTTACATTCTTCACAGCGTCCGCCGTCGGCGTTGAAGCTGAAAAACGCGGGCGTGAAGTTCATCTGCTTGGACAAAGGCTGCGAAGCCATCAGTTTGCGGATTTCGTCGTAGGCTTTGATATAGGTGACGGGATTTGAGCGGGAGGACTTGCCGATGGGGTTTTGATCAACGAACTCTACACCTTTGATAGTCGTGAGGTCGCCGCAGAGACTGGAGAATTCGCCCGGCGTGTCGCTGGGTTCGTCCAACTTACGCTTCAGCGCATTGTAGAGAATCTTCTTTACCAAAGTTGATTTGCCCGATCCGCTTACGCCGGTGACCACGGTCATTATGTTGAGCGGGAATTTCACGTCTATACCGCGCAGGTTGTTCTCTCGAGCGCCTTTCACCTCTATGCTGTTGTTCCATTTCCGCCGGCTGCTCGGCAACAGAATCTTTTCGCGCTCGAGCAGATAGTTGACGGTGTGGCTTTGAGAACTTGTGGCGACAGACGAAGCGGTCGCGTTGCTCTCCGCAGTATGGGCGGACAAGAGGGGGGCTACTTCGCCGGCGAACACAACCTGCCCGCCGAGGCGTCCAGCCTCTGGGCCGATGTCTATGATATAGTCGGCGGCGCGCATGATTTCTTCGTCGTGCTCCACCACTATAACGGTATTGCCTAAGTCCCGCAGCTGCTTGAGCACGTGTATAAGTCGACCCGTGTCGCGGGAATGTAATCCGATGCTGGGCTCGTCGAGAATATAAAGCGAACCTACTAAACTACTGCCAAGACTGGTGGCCAGATTGATGCGCTGGCTTTCGCCACCAGAAAGAGAGTTGGAGATACGATCCAGTGTGAGGTAGCCGAGGCCGACATCGGACAAAAAGTTCAGGCGGTTGCGGATTTCGGTCAGCAAACGCCGAGACACTTTTTCATCGGCTTCATCTAATTGGAGATTGTTGAAGAACTGTTGTAAATCGCTGATGGGCATACGCACCAGTTCCATAATGTTGCGGCCGCCCACGTATACATACGCTGCCGCAGGCTTCAAACGTGAGCCGTGGCAGGTGGGACATATCGTTTTGCCTCTGTATCGTGCCAACATGACGCGGTACTGTATCTTGTACTGGTTCTCGCGGAGCATGTCGAAGAAGGCATCTATGAATACTTGGTCGGTCTTTTCCCGTTGACGCTCTTCAGCGTCGCCGTGCCAGAGTATGTCTTTTTCTTGCTGGGTAAGCTCATAGTAAGGCTTAAATATAGGAAAACCTTTCGGGCTTTGCCTACGTACGAATTCCTGCTTCCACATCCCCATTTTCTCACCTCTCCAACAAATTACAGCTCCGTCCATGATGCTGAGCGACGTGTCAGGGACGACGAGTTTTTCGTCTATACCTATCACGCTGCCAAAGCCTTCGCACGTTGGACACGCCCCTGCTGGAGAATTGAAAGAGAACATCTGGTCGTTGGGTTCTTCAAAGCAAATGCCGTCGGCCTCAAAGCGAATGGAGAAGTGGTGCAGAGCGCGGCTCGGATAGAAGCGCAACAAGCATTCGCCATCTCCTTCAAAGAAGGCGGTTTCTACCGAATCGCGGAAGCGGTTTAGGACATCTTTGGAATTATCCACCGCGAGGCGGTCGATGAGTAGGTACACGCCGCTCGTTCCGCTTTCTGTAGCCGTGGTTTCCTGCTGCGCGTTCCAGGCTGCCTCTATCTCGCTGAACTTTTCCTCGTCTGCCAGGAGGTCGTCGATATGGATGAGCGTTCCTCCCTGCAAGGTGTCGGAAGAGGCATTGGGCAAATCGACATCGAGGCGGGAGATGCCTTGCTTCAGATATACAGCCAATTGCTCACGGAGCGTTCGGCCGTGGCGCAACACTATGGGTGCCAACAGCGTGAAACGAGTGCCAGGAGAATAGGACAGCATGCAGCTGACAACATCCTCGCTACTGTGCTTCTTCACCTCCTGCCCGCTGACGGGGCTAATCGTGTGGCCCGCTCGCGCAAAGAGCATACGCAAATAGTCGTACACTTCTGTTGATGTCCCCACGGTAGAGCGCGGATTGCGAGCCGTCACCTTTTGCTCGATAGCTATGGCGGGCGGAAGTCCTTTAATATAGTCGCAGTCGGGCTTATTCATGCGCCCGAGAAACTGACGGGCATAAGCCGACAGACTCTCCACATAGCGACGCTGCCCTTCGGCATAGAGGGTGTCGAAAGCCAGTGACGATTTACCAGAACCACTCAGGCCCGTGATCACGACAAACTTACCTAAGGGGATTTCTAAATCTATATTTTTGAGATTATTGACGCGTGCACCTTTCACGCGGATCTTTTCTTCCATAAGAGCCTTTTTGCTTGATTTGCAAAGATACTAATTTTTTTCTTGCTGCTGACCTCTGCTTTCTTCCTCCCATAGATAGCAAAAGGAGTGGCCCTGCGAGAGAACCACTCCTATATTATATATAGGTATATGTCTTTTGAATCTTATTCTGCCGTTGCTGCAGCTGCGCGTTTCTTGCCCAGCACGCGGTTTGCGATAGGAGCAGCGAGGAAGATAGAGGACATCGTGCCGAAGACAACGCCGAGAATCATTGCGAAAGCAAAGCTACGGATGCTGTCACCGCCGAGGATGAAGATACAGAGCAATACGAGCAACGTGGTCAATGAAGTCATCAACGTACGTGTCAGCGTTTGGTTGATAGAATCATTGAAGAGTTTCGCCGTCTCACGTTGCGGGTAGAGATTCAGGTTCTCGCGGATACGGTCAAATACCACCACTTTATCATTGATTGAGTAACCAATAGCGGTTAGCACAGCTCCAACGAAGGTTTGGTCAACTTCAAGCGAGAAGGGAACCCATCCCCAGCAGAGGGAGTACATACCAATGATGAGCATAGTATCGATGGTCAATGCCACAACAGAACCAATGGAGAACGCAACGTTGCGGAAACGCACGAGGATATAGATGAAGATGGCGATGAGGGAGAGCACCGTAGCCAAGATAGCATCCTTAGTCATTTCGGAAGCTACGCTGGCGCCCACCTTCTGCGCGCTCACGATGGAGCCTCCTGTGTGGTCGTCGCGGTTCTTGAACGTATTGTAGTCGGCCTTGATGAGACCTGCGTCATGAAGCGACTTCCAGATTACTTGTTCTACCTGTTCATCAGCATTTGCTGCATCGCTATTGATCATATAGTTGGTTGTCAGACGCACTGCCTTGCCCTGCGTGGTACTTACCTCGATGGCATTAACAGTGGCGTTGTTGTCCAACGGGCGAATGGTCTTAGCAACCACTTCCTTCACTTGTTCTGGCGTCGTGTTCTTCTGTTCGAATTCGATCACGAAGTTGCGACCACCCGTGAAGTCGATACCCTTGCTCAGACCACGCACACCCAAGGATACAAGTCCTGCGAGCAGAACGATACCAAAGATAGCATAAGCTTTAGGAGCATTCTGGAGGAAGTTGAACTTGCTATTCTGCAACAGACCGCGACTGAGCTTCGTTTCGAACGTCAGGTGGAGCCACTTGTCCTTGTTGAGGAAATGTTCGAAGATGATACGGCTAATCCAAACGGCGGTGAAGAAGCTTGCGCAAATACCGATACCCAGCGTGAGGGCGAAACCGCGGATGGGGCCTGTACCAACGTTGTACAGAATAACGGCGGTGATGATTGAAGTAAGGTTGGAGTCGAAGATTGCACTGAAGGCATTGCCGTAACCAGCTGCCAGCGCGCTCTTGATATTCTTACCTGCGGCCAACTCTTCTTTCGTACGCTCATAGATAAGCACGTTGGCATCGACAGCCATACCGAGCGACAACACCATACCGGCAATACCGCTCATCGTCAAGGCAGCCTGGAACGATGTAAGGACACCGGCCGTGAAGAAGAAGTTGAGAATCAGTGCGAGGTTTGCTACCATACCCGGAATAAGACCGTAGTAGCAGCACATGAAGACCATCAACAGAACGAAGGCGATAATCGCGCTCTCGAGGCCGGCCTGGATAGAGGCAGCACCGAGTGACGGACCGATAGTCTCTTCAGAGATGATATTCGTAGGCGCGGGCATCTTACCAGAGTTGAGCACGTTGGCAAGGTCCTTAGTATCATCGATAGTGAAAGCACCGGAGATTTCAGTCTTACCGCCAGAAATCTGACCATTTACGCGCGGAGCACTGTATACAACGCCATCGAGGACAACTGCCACGTCGCGACCCACGTTCTTACCTGTCATAGTGGACCAGTCGCGGGCACCGTCGCTCGTCATCTCCATCGAAACGATAGGAGCGTGAGTTGTGGGGTTGAAGTCGGCTTTTGCATCGGCAATCACAGCACCTTGCATAGTCGGTGTCTGGTTGTTGCCGTTGCCTTTGAGCGCATAGAGCGTCACTAATCCGTTGTTTGCCTTAACGTCCCAAGCCAGGCGCAAATCCTTCGGCAGTCTTGACTTAGCAGCCGGACTGTTGATAATGGCATTCACTGCGGCAGTATCGGCCAAGCGAGCCAGACCAACGGAGCAACCCTCACGGCCACCAGCGTTCATCACAAGCTGGCTGAACTTCAGGGCAGGCGTGCTGGTCTTTGCAGCGGGCTTAGCTGTAGCTGTAGTATCAGTTGCGATGGTATCGGCAGCAGTACCGATGAGATCGAGGCTTGCCAGCTGACTCTGGATCTCGGAGCGGTTGTAAGTCTCCCAGAATTCGAGGTTGGCACTTCCTTGAAGCAGCTTGCGCACACGCTCCGGTTCCTTGATACCCGGCATCTCGACCATGATCTGACCGATCTGGCCTTTACCACGAAGGATTTGGATATTGGGCTGAGCCACACCGAATTTATCGACACGCTGGCGTACCACGAGGTTAGCATTCTCAACGGCAGCATTTACCTCTTCGTTGAGCGCGCTACGAACGTCGTTGTCGGAAGAAGAGAATGTGATATTCTTAGCCTTTAAGCCAGTGGCAAATACAGCACCTAACTTTCCTGAGCCGTTGGCTTCGTCGTAATGACGAACGAACATATCCACGAAGTCGCCCTTACCTTGCTTGTAGTCGGCATAAGCCAATTCAACAGCTTTTTTGAAAGCTGGCGTATTAGCATTATCGCCTGCAAGGTTTTTCACTACATCGGGAACAGAAACTTCGAGGATGACATCCATACCACCCTTCAAGTCAAGACCCAGACCAATTTGCAGGGCCTCGCAATCCTTGAGCGTTTTGCCAACAACGGGATAAACAACCACGTTGCGCATTGAATCAAGGTAGCGGTCACCCGAGCCTGCCACTTTCGCGTTCATAGCCTCCGCCTTGCTCTCGTAGTGGCGCACCACAAAAGAGAAAGAGAAGTAGAAGAGGCAAATCAGCGTAAGCAGGACTGCAATGACTTTTACAAATCCTTTGTTTTGCATTGATTTTATTGATTTAGTTTTTTATTGAATTTGCTTATAGCTTGTGCTAAAATAAGTACAATTAGCGTGCAAATATACGTTTTTTTCACAATACAAAAGGTTTACCGCGTTGAAATTATAGCTTTTATATATAATAATGAGTATGTTTGTCAGCACCTCTGTATCCTTCCTTCACGCACTCCTTCTGCTCTTCCAATAGCTTAAATATTTTTGTGAAAGGAGCTTAATATACGGAGCAAACAGATACTCGTTCTGCTAAATTTCTTTAAAAATAGCATTTTATAGAAAGAAAATATACTCAGACACTTGCAGGATAAAGAAAACCACCTTACCTTTGCAACGTGTTTTTCATAGTATTAGATTTAAGGTTAACAAGGTTGGGATACAGTGGTATCCCTTTTTTTATGCCCATAAGTCAGTAAATCACCAACACTTCCCAGCTCTCCTCTCGCTTCTTCATGCTGTCAATCGCTCGATGCTCACGCACCGATTGCCACAATAAGCTTTCAAACTGAGAGAAACACACCCACAAAACCGCCCTATTATTTGACATTCGCTTTTCTCCTAAAAAAGCATTCTTCTCCGCTTTCTGCCGATTTTTTTCTTTTGTCGAGCAAGCAGTTTGTCCTATTTTTCCGAAAATTTCCTCTAACGCTCCGCTCAACAACACAAACGGCCCGCTTCTTTCCTCTTTTTCGTTCAAAAACACCCTTACTCTGCTCGTCTGCATCCTTATTGTATCCATTGGTTTCCTTATTCTGTCAGCCGACATCCTTATTGCGCTGGCGGACACAATAAGGATATCCACGCTCAAGAAGGAGAAACGATTCATCCGCTCCCTTCCGCGCCAATTTTTGAGCCATTTTCAGAACGAAAAAGTAAGAATATTATTGACTATAATTGAGATAATCACAGGTGTTTTTAGTCCATAAATATTCACATAAAAGACGAACAAACACGGAGCTATACTGGAAAATCTAAAAGTGCACTTTCTTTTTCGGGGAAGACAGAAGGCGCGAAAATCTAAACTGATGTTTTGAATAACGGGAAAAATAAATTACTTTTGCTCTATATAGTAATTTTTTTGGCACACACTCAAATGAGTGAAGAAAACAAATTTGATTTTGAATATATATGTAAGAAAATCATCACAGATCGTATCAGTCTGGTGGTTTTCTTACTACTTGGTTTGCTCATAGGCATATTCGTTGCCATACAAACTCCACGATACTATACTGCTCAAACTCTCTTAGCGCCAGAACAAACAGGAAAGTCCTCTTTCTCTGAGAACGTGGAGAATACGCTTAAAGCCTTGGATGTGGATCTCAATACTAACACGAGTGCAGATGGGGTGTATCCAGCATTATATCCCGATATTTTTTCGACAAAATCGTTCATCATCAAACTTTTCTCTGTTCCTGTCACACTAAAAACAGGGGAAAGAAAAACTTACTACCGCCACCTTGTGGAAGACACTAAACTGGGACTCACCGCACAGGCGAAACGCAGCCTCATGAGCCTCATCCCGAAGAAAAAGACAGCCACATCCAGCAAAGATAAGCTCGATCCGTTCCGCCTCACCGATGAGCAAGAAGATATGGTTGAACTTATTCAAGGTTCGGTGGCTTGTATCTATAGTCGCAAAGTGGGCATTCTGTGTATCACAGTAGTTGATCAAGATCCGCGCGTGGCTGCTTCGCTTGCCGATACGCTTCAGAATCGGTTGAAACGCTTTGTGGTGGACTATAAAACGCAGAAAGAACGCATCGCTTTAAGCAACGCACAGAAAGCTCTGTATGAGAGCAGAGCTGAATATGAGAAAGCAAAAGAACGCTATACTGCCTTTGCTGACGCCAATCAGGATGTGACACTGCAAACTATTGGCACAAAACTCTCAACGCTGGAAAACGATATGCAAATCAGTTACCAACGCTACGAACAACGCCAGAAACAAAAGGAGAAGGCACAAGCCGACGTGCAGTATGCTGCCCCCGTATTTGCGGAGCTTTCAAGCCCTACGATTCCTAATCATCCGAGCGGAATTTCCCCACTAACCATCGTTCTGATATGGATGTTTTTATTTGTAGTACTTGACGGCTTGTGGGTTGTAGTCATCAAAGAGCGCGTTTCATTCACTAAAAGCCAAAGTTGATGGAGTATTCAATCCCTTACCTCGCACTGATTGTCTTTTTCAGTATTTTGGCCTGGTGGTCGAATGATACTAAAAACGAAAAGATCCGCAAGCGCCTCACATGGTTAGCCTTGGGCGTATTCCTCTTCTTCTTCGGTTTCCGAGGATTCTGTTTCTACGACTGGACAGAATATTACCGAGCATTCATTACTTGGAAATGGTGGGAACTACCCAAGACAGACATATCCGATTGGCAGTACGAACCGGGCTTCATGGTACTGATGCTAACGTGTAAGAGCATTTCGAGCAACTATTTCTTTTTCTCGTTCGTTTGTGCAGCTATCAACCTCGTTTTGTTCGCCCGCTTCCTCTCGCGCTACGTTGAGAACACGCCATTAGCACTTATCATATACCTGGCCATGGGCGGCTTGGTGATGTCCACCGACTTGATGCGAAACTCTATCGCTATCATGCTCTTCCTTAACGCCTTGCCCTATTTAGAGGCACGCCGACCTATCCCCTATTTCCTTATATGCGGCGTGGCGTTTCTCTTTCATTCCACTTCGTTGATATTCATCCCTTTTTATTTCTTTTTACACCGGAAATGGGGGCGCTGGACTTTCCTCATCGTTTTCCTTATCGGAAACGTTGTCTACCTCATGCGAATCCCTATGCTCATGAACATAGTGAGCTTTGCATCAAGCATCATCGACCCTACACTAAAGCAAAAAATCGATGCTTATATGGAAATGGCACCTGGCGTAGGTTTCCAAATCAGCATTGGCTATCTGGAACGCCTTTTCACGGGGGTATTGGTACTTATCTACTACAATAAACTCCACGACATACGCAAAGATGCCGACCTCTTTATCAACGCGCTCCTCATCTATTTTGCACTCTTCTTCTTCCTAAGCGAATTCCGGGTTCTGAGCGTTCGTTTCTCTTATCTCTTTGCCTTTGGTTATTGGGTGATATGGCTCGACTTAATCAAATGTTTCGCGGTGCAAAACAACCGACGGCTCTTCGTCTGCTTCCTCTTTATCTATTCGATGCTCAAGATATACCAATCCACCAACAATGTCATCTATCGCTACGACAACGTTATCTTTAGCACAGAGAGCTACAACCTGCGGCGCATCACCTTCGATGTGTACAGCGAAACGATTAAGTAAGGCAGATACAATAAAGAGAAACTCGATAACGTTAAGAACATACACAACATCAAAATAAGCTTATGGCTAAAGCTGTGAAAGATATCCTTTATGTAGATTATATCCACCAAGTGGGGCACGTTAATTTCGACCATATTCATATTGATGCGCTCAAGTCCACCCATCGCAATGTTCGCTTGGTGCTACATAAAGAATTGGCAGATCAATTGCCCTACTCCAAAGATGAGTATGCAGCCATTCTCCCCTCCTGGCTTTACCAACGGGACAACCGACCTTTTTTCAATCGTCTCCTCTTTATTCTCACCCTGCTCTTCATCCGCTGGAAGATACGCCCGCAGAAGTATCGCAGCGTCATTGTATCCAGTTGTGAGGAAATCACGCTGGGACTTTTCCCTCTCTGTCGCAATATGCACATCATTTGTCATGGCAATGCGCAAAGCTTTGGTTTCAGCAAACTGAAAACGTTCTTCCTCCAGCGGCTGGCTCGCCATAATCGTTTCATCGTGTTCAATTCCGAGATGGCTCAGCCTTTTCTTGAAAACGGAATAAAGAATGTTGACATCATCTCCCATGGCTGCATCCCTCCCTTCCAGGTGTCAAACGCCACTAATGTACTACCCAACTTGTCGGCTTATCGGCACGTTGTCTTTCATCCTTCGGCCAGTCCAGATAGAGTGTTTATGCAACAGCTGCTCAAAGATTCCGATTTACAGGATTTTCTGAAACGAGAAAACATCTTGCTCATCCTGCGAAACCACCCAGAAGGAAAAACAGAAATAGGTAATATCCGTTTTATCAATCACTATCTCACACAGTCGCAGTATCAGCAGCTTTTCCTCCAAGCAGATACTATCCTATTGGCTTATCCGCCCCAGTTCCGCTTCCAAGTGAGCGGCGTGAGTTTCGAATGTGTCAGCAACCACAAAAAGGTTCTCATTTTCCACAATCCTTCGCTCAACTATTGCCGGCAGTTCTACAACTACGATCCTATATTCGACAACATCGGACAAATGTGCCAGCTACTGAAACAACTCTCAGAGGATTCCTCACTCCAGTGTGTGGCCACCGCTGAAAAGCTCCGCCCAGACTACACACAGATTCTCGCTACAAAATAGTTAAGTATGAAGATTTCCGTTATCGTCCCTACCTATCAGCCCGCCAACTATCTTTGGGAATGTCTCGACTCTCTCTGTCGCCAAACTTTAGCGCCCAAAGAGTTTGAGGTAGTGGTCGTGCTAAATGGTTGCAACGAGCCGTACTTCGGACGCATACAGCAATACATCCATGCGCACCCTCTTCACAACTTCCAGCTCATTCAAACCGAAAAAGGGGGCGTATCGAACGCTCGCAACATAGGTATTGACCAATCAAAGGGAGAGTATATTTCCTTTCTTGATGACGATGATTGGGTAACCGATAACTATCTCGAAGAATTGCTACAACGCGCCACACCAGAAGCCATTGTCCACGCCAACGTGATACAGTACCGAGATAGCACAGGCGAGAGAATGGACTACTTCCTTACATCTGTTTTCCAACGCCTCCAAGGTAGCCAAAAACTCACCTTCTTCAATGCACGGAGTTTCCTTTCCAGCTCTTGCTGCAAACTGATTCCAAGAAAAGTTATCGGCACAGAACGGTTCAACAAAGCATACAAATTGGGAGAAGACTCCCTCTTCATGTTCACCATCTCCCGCCGAATCCGCTCCATCCGCATGTCGGGCGAAGATGCAATTTATTACGTTCGCAATCGCGATAATTCTGCCTCTCATAAGACCTATCCTTACAGCTACCGCCTGCAAGTGGCTTTCGGCCTAACCTTTAGCTATCTCGCGCTATTCCTGCGCCGACCTTTCGCTTACAACTTCCCGTTCTTTCTCACACGCATAGCTGCCACGCTCCGCAAACTCTTCACACGCAAGTACGAATAGAAGAATCCGTCAGCGCGTCTATTGCAACCCTCCATACAATAAGCGCGCGGGCTGACGCAATAAGGGTATTTACAACTACATATATAGCGGCTGCGCATGCGCTCCAAGAAAAAGTTGAAAAAGTTTCGGTGAAGTTTCAGCCAAGCTTCATTTGCTGAAACTTTTCATAAGCTATACAAGAAAGACATAGGAGATGCCACGGGAGAGGTCTCTGCTGAAAATGAGAATCTAAGTCGGAGAGATTCTTATGTAAAAGGCTCGTTCCAATAGCAATGATAGTCCAAATCCTGCGGCCGTTCTCCGATTTTACGCGCGGGCACACCGCCCACAATCGCATAAGGGGGGACATCCTTTGTTACAACAGCGCCTGCACACACCACTGCACCTTTGCCTATGTGCACGCCTTTCAGAATCGTACAACCTATGCCCAGCCAAGCATAGTCGGCAATTGTTATGGGTTCAAATACGCCTTCAAAACGACGACTACGCACATCATGACTACCCGTCATAATGTTTACGCGGTGAGAAACCGAAACGCTATTGCCAATAGTAATGCCTGCACGGGCGTCCAGCGTGCAACCACGGTTTATATGGCTTCCCTCACCGATTTCTACATTCCATGGAGCCATAAAATAAGTGCGCTTCATCACGAAAGAGCCTTTGCCGATTTTTGCACCTAAGAGTTTCAAGTATGCACGGCGCAAACGCCACGGCAGATGGGGCAAAACATCGTTCACCATCACTTCCGTTCCAAAACCTTTCAAATATCGATACAGCCAAGAGCGAGAAAAAGCATAGCGCACAGTACTCTTTGCGAGCACCAAAAAGTGGCGCAAATTGAAACGCCCCTCGGACGTGACTTTATAATTATAGTAGAAATTACGATATACGTTGCTCGACGCTCCTTCCACAAGGTATCGCTCGATGGGGATATTTATTTTTTGGAAACGATAACCAGCCTTATAAACACGATAAATCATGTGCCAATCCAGTGCATACCCCAAGCGAGCGCGCTGGCTCAAATCGTAAAGAAACTGCTGTTGCACTTCCGTGCGGACGAAGGAACTTCCATGGCGATATATGGGATAGTAGTCCATCAGACTTACATCAGTAGAAGCTTTCTCTAATTGGTCGTAGTCGCGCCCTACTGCAATGCTGTCTCCATATATCACATCGGCCGTTGCACCCTGTTCTGCGATAAAATCCACCACCTGTTGCAACGTAGCTTCATTGGCGTAGACATCACCAGCATTGAGAACGTTGATCCATTCTCCCGTGGCGTGAGCGATACCTTTATTCATGGCATCATAAATTCCCTCGTCTCGCTCCGAACACCAATACGCCAAACGGTCGGCATACTCGCGCACGACATCGGCCGTACCGTCTTGACTTCCCCCATCAATCACGATGAGTTCTTTCTCTGCACATGTCTGTGAAAAGAAACTTTCGAGGGTCTGACGGATGCCTTTCACATCATTGTAGACCACTGTTATAACACTGATTTTATGTTGCATAGAAAGGTAGTTTTGAGGTATGAATAAACAGGCTTACATAGTAGGACTCCATCAGCAGCTTCAACGCGCTATAAACTATTTATTCCAAACACCACGAGCGCGGCGATTGATGAGCAGGTGGCACTGATAGCAGTGGATAAGGCTCATCACGGCGTAGCAAGCGGCCATAGCGAGCACGATGCCTTGCGGCTCAAGGCGCGTACCAAAGAAATACATCACCACAACATAGATGGCTGTTACGACTATGGATGTATAGATTTGCACCTGTATTTTATTGAGTCCGTTGATGAGATATGTGGCACAATTATTCAGGTTGAAGAATGAAATGTAAAGGAACACGCTGATCGACATCTCTATGGGCACTTTCAGCGAAATGCCTATCCACAAATGATAGAATAAGCCCGACAACAGCAGCATAAGGAGTCCGCCAGCGAGCGTCAGTAGCCAGATGCGGAAAGCTTTGTTGTAGGCATGGTGAATCCAATCGAAATCGTTCTTCACATAAGCATCGGTGTAAGCGTTCCACATGGGAGCTAACACTACAGCATAACCTACAGCCAGAAGATTCAGGTATTTGTAAGCAACATTATAAACTGAGACTTCAGCCGGACCATAATAATGGGAGATGAAAAGGTTGGACGAACCGAAGATAACGAGGCAGCTGGTGATCTGAATAACAAAAAATCCCATCCCCTTACTGATGATACCACCTGCCAAACGGCGGTCAACGGCACGATAGGACGGACGCAAACCTTTATAATGTCGGAAAAGCGGAATAGCCGCCAAGAGAAAGATACATACGGGAGTGGCAGAAAACACGAGTACCACCTTGAAGAGACTCGGCTCTGCTGTCTTGCTCAACACAAAGATGACGATGAGCGAAATAATGTTGCCCGAGATGAGCAGGAAGTCGTTGAGCGCATACTTTTGTAAAGCCACAAATACAAAGCCCACGTTGCGCACCACGAGGTTTGCCAGCGTGAAAGCAATAGCTGTAAACAGCACGCCATGCAGCACTTCGTCGGACACTGCCCGCGTGTTGAACACCTTGGTAAGGTCAATATAATTCAGTCCAAAGAAAGAAATCAGTCCGAGCCCGCAAGCAATGAGGAAGAGTACCCAGAGCGTCGTACTCAAATAGGCGCGCCCCATTTCTAAGTGACCTGTCGAAATGGATTTGGTCAAGTAGTTGCGCATACCATTACCCAGCCCAATATCGAAAAAGGAAAACCAATAGAGCACGGAGGAGATAGCCATCCAGATACCGTATTCTTCCTTTTGCAGATAGTGGAGCGTGACGGGCACAATCAAGAGCGAAGTGGCCAAGCCTATTATTTTGAGAACAACAGACAAGAGTATGTTCCGCCGCAGCATTACTGAACGGTTGTCATTACTTGCCAGTAGTGCTTTTATCTTTCCTAACATTTGAATTTTGCTTTACTGAACGTTGCAGAATAGTTGTAGAGTTAAAGCGATGCCCAACTATTCTTCGTCAAGTTCTATAACCGGCTCGCGCTTCTTTTGCCGAACTGGAGAAATCATAAGCACCCAAACAACGTGGAGGCAGACACTCAACACCAGGAAAAAGAGCAAAATCATCGATCTTGGTGTGCTGCTCGGTTTGTTGGGCACAGTGGCTTTCTCTATAATGGTGAAAGCCGGCGTTTGCTCTTGCACTTTTGCACGGGCTTGTTGCACCTGTGCCTGCATTTGGCTATAGACATTGAATTTGAGTTGCATTTCGTTTTCCAACTCATCTTCTTGTGAACGCACCGAGGCCAACGTAGCATCCTGATTGGAGTCGGCAAAATCAGCATATTTCTTTTGCGCCTTCAGATAAGCCTCGCGACTCTCTTGTTGGAGTTTCGTGTAGTAGCGTTCGTCGGCGTGCGCTTTCTTCGTACGATACTGAGTGATATATTTTTGCAAACGCATCTGAAGAGTATCGGCCATGATGGCAGCTACTTGCGGATCGGCATCTGTTATACTGATATTGATGACGTTGGTCTTCTTATCAATCTGGCACCCTATGGAGCCACGCACCATGTCCACAATCTGTTCCTCGTCCTCTGTCAGGCGGAAGGGATTCATCTTTCCGATGCCCGTTGTGCCTGGTGCAGCGTTCTTTTCCTTCATCTTCTTGATGGCTGTCAGTACCCAAAGTTTTGGTTTCTGCCAGAAAGGAATTTTGACGTCTTGCACGAGATGGGTCAAGTATGTCTTCTTCTGTCCGTCCTTGGTCACTACGTTCACGCTGAACAAAGGTATGATAAAATCAGTGGAGGCAAAGAGGTCGGGATATATCTGCGGATAGATGGCATCTACGCTTTGTTTGCCCTTTCCTCCCAGGTCGAGACCGAAGGAAGAGGCCATGTCGCTCAAACTCTCTGAGAGTCCCAAACTTCCACTGAGCATTTCGGGGGCTAACACCACGTTGGCTGTGAAGAACTTTGGCGTGTTGAAAGCCACAACAATGCCGACAACGGCTCCCACCAGCACATAGATGCAGAGGAGCTTCCAACGACGGAGCACCTTTTGCAGCATCCCGATGATATCTATTTCCGAAACCTTTGTCTTTTGTTCCATAATCAAAATCTTTGATTCTTCTTGAAATATGCGGCAGTGGCTTGGTGCGAGATGCCGGAAGTGGTTCTTCTTCTCCCTGCTCCCTTCTGCCGTGTGTATCAATAGCGAATTTTGCTAACCAGCAGTTCGCCTGCCTTATAAATATAGCGCAACGCCAGTAGGAAACTGTTGCTTCTCACTCCGTTGGTTTTCAGGGCACGCTTGTGGTCCTTGAAAATCTGTAGGTGACTGGGCACACCCGAACTCGACAAACCGCCAATGCGCATAGTCACGCAGTCCAGCGGCAGGTAGTGAGTCTTGATGTGGTGTACATAAATCAAACGGAGCAATTGCTCAAAATCTGCTGCCACCTTATAGGAAGTGTCGAAAAGTCCGTATTGCAGATAAACAGAGCGTTTGCAGTAGAAAGAAGGATGCGCGGGCATGAAACCAAGTCGCATCCACGACGGGCGAAAATAACGCGAAGAATAGTAGCGTATGATTTTCTTCAGATTCTCTGGGCGAACGTAGTGAATATCTCCGTAAACGGCGTCACAGTCATACTCCTCGAAAGCGGCAACCAGCTGACTCACAACATTGGGAGCAGTGAAGAAATCGTCAGAATTGAGAATTCCCACAACATCTCCCGTAGCCATGCGCACACCTTTGTTCATGCCGTCGTAAGGCCCTTTGTCGGGTTCGGAAACATACTGTCCTATCTGGTCACGATATTTCGCGATGACGGCCGAAGTGTTGTCCGTGCTCCCACCATCCACAATAACGTGCTCTATGTTGGGATAGTCCTGCGCGAGAACACTCTTGATTGTGTCCTCGATAGTGCTACCATTGTTATAGACTGTTGTGATGATGGATATCTTGAGCATAATGGTTGTTGGGATGGCCTGAAGGCTTGCCAGAGACTGTAGTGTCTGTTACCCTAAAGAACGTAATATTTTTCTTTTTTAGTGTATTCCTCCCTTAGTTTATTTTCACAAAAGTTGGGAAAGGCCTACAAAAATACAAAAAAGGCTCTACCTTTCTGCGTATTTAGGGAAAAAAGCTACGTTTATACTTGGATGGAGGGATAGGATTAGGCGCTTCTTCCGCAGCTTTTTCCAATCCTCCAGCAGCCTTTTTCTGCTTGAAAAAAGGATTATCACCGTAGTAAAAACGTACGCTTTTATTAACAAACGCATTTAATAAAAGAGAATTTTTGTACAGCTTTTTTCGTTGATAAAAGTGGTTTTCTCAAAAAATCAGTGAGAGAAAATCCACCAAAAATCGAAGAAAGTCCGTTTTTTTTATTCTTTTCAGAAGAAAACAGCCTTTTTCGGTCGTCAGTAGCCCTTGTTCCGTCTGTCATTTTCCTTATTGTATCGGCTGGCTTCCTTATCCTGTCAATCGACATCCTTATTGTGCCGACTGACGCAATAAGGAAATCCGTGCGCAAGAAGGAGACTTTGTTCGCTCTCTCCCTTTCGTGTGTAATTTCGAGGCGTTTGTGAGAGGGTAAAAGTAAGAAATCTGTTGATAATTTCAGCCCACGAAAGAGCACGAATTAGGCGAATGGGCACGAATCAGGAAGCCCCCTCCAACTCCCCCATTAGGGGGAGTGTTCAGAATAGGGATAATCAGAAATACAAACAAGTGGTAGCCGAGCACTCCCCCTTTATGGGGGAGCTGGAGGGGGCTCCTTCACTCTTCTGTATGCTTCTCCTTCTTCCTCGGCTTCTCGCCTGCCATGATCAGTGCATGCGCCCGCTGATAGTCGGCCATGTGGAAACCATTGCGCAGGACATAATCGAAAAGGGCTTTGCGCTGGCGGATGGCCTCATTGAGTTCAGCATCGAGATCCATATAGCGGCTAAGCACTTCTTTGTTGTTGGAAGCCAAATCTGTATCTGCCAACAACGTTTGGAGCGGACTCACTTGTGTGCGGAAATAGGTGGCACCTTTCGAGATACGCTCTTGCAAAAGCGCATCATTGGCATAGTCGTCGGAGGCAGCCACCAGCTGCTCATACTGAATATGAAAGCGATGGGCAACAGGGAAGAGATTGTGCTGAAGAGCCAGCTGCTCTTTGCGGAAACGCTCCAGTGTGGCGGGATAATCCTTGTAGAAATGTTCTTCCAGATGGCGCAGAAAGAGAGACAGGAGATGCTCGATGCTGCGAAAGTCGAAGAGAGAGGCAATTAGGTTGACGAAATGGATGCGCTGCAATTGGCGGATGCCAGATTCATCGGGAGTGCGGGCGGACAGTTCGCGGTGGTAGCGATCTACATTGGCATCGGTGATGATAGCCCGCGGAGGAATGGGCGCACTGAGTACCATTCCTTCGAGCGACTTGCAGCGGCTCAAGGCCACATAAGTTTGTCCGGCGGCAAAAGCAGCGTGTACGTCGATAATAGCATGTTCGAAGGTGAGCCCCTGGCTCTTGTGAACGGTGATAGCCCACGCGAGTTTGAGCGGATACTGCTTGAACATTCCCACAATGCGTTCTTCCACCTCTTTCGTACGCGGATTCATCTCATAGCGCGTATTCTCCCATGCATCGATGTCTACTTCGATGCGCTCATCATTATCGAACGGACAAACCACTATGCGCTTGTCCGTGAGTTCCTCCACTGTGCCGAGCATTCCATTAAAGTAGCGGTGCTTCACATCGTTCTTGACAAACATCACCTGCGCGCCCTGCTTGAGCACAAGCTCTTCGTCGGTCGGGTAAGAAGACTCGGGAAATACGCCCTCCACGCAGGCTTCAAACACATACTCTTTTGTGGAGAGGCGGTCCAGCTCCTGGGCGTTGTGCGCTCGGGCCTGATGGTTGTGAGTCACAAGGCGCACATAGCCAGCTTCCTCGGGCGGTTCGAAATTGGGCACATAGCGCTCGTTGAAAAGGCGGAGCACTTCAGCATCTGCCGTATTGCTACGCACACGATTGAGAAGTTCTACGAAATGAGGGTCGCTCTGACGGTAAACATGATGCAGTTCGATGGTGGCATAACCGCTCTGATTGAGTGCTCGGCTACTGAAAAAATAAGGTGTAGGATAGTTAGTGCGCAGCAGTTCCCATTCGTCGTCTTTCACTACGGGAGCCAACTGCTGGAGGTCGCCAATGAGCAGCAATTGTACACCGCCGAATGGTTGGAAAGGAGTGCGATAGTGGCGCAATAGCTCATCAATGCGATCCATCATATCGCCGCGAACCATAGATATTTCATCGATGACGATGAGGTCAAGGCTGCGAATGAGTTTCACCTTGTCCTTGCGCAACTTATACTCCATCTTCGTCCGCCCGGGCAGGTAAGGGCCAAAGTCGAACTGGAAAAACGAGTGGATAGTAGAGCCGCCGGCGTTGATAGCGGCAACTCCTGTGGGTGCGAGTATCACCATGCGCTTGGGATTGCGTTCGCGGAGCTGCCGCAGGAAGGTGGTTTTCCCTGTTCCTGCTTTGCCTGTGAGAAACAGGTTCGTACCTGTCCATTCCACTATCTGCTGGGCGCGTTCCAGTTCTGGATTTTTCATGAGCTTTATAAAATTGAGTGACAAGTTCTCACTTGCCACTCATTATATATATATGCGACCAAAGCCGCAAAAGGTGTGTTCTTACTGTTCTGCCTGAAAGAGAGGGTCCCAAGCAGGAAGAAGGGTTGGTTTCTGGTTGAGGATGTCCAGCGTCTTTGCGTCGACATATTTTTTGTCTACTACCAAGCGGAACAGGTATTCATCCAACCATTTGTCGGTCATGATAAGGTGTCCTTTGTAGCCATACGTTGGCCCCCAACTGTTTTCTACCATCCATTTTGTGGTCTTGCCAGTTGCGTCAAGCCCTACAGCCATGAGCGTCATGGCGTGGCTGGAAGCAGAGGCATGGGTCTGGATGCGCTCAGCCTTATTCATGGGGAAGGTGGTATTGAAGAGCGAAGCGTAGTCATAATTATCAACGTCGAGAACACCGGTCTTTTTGTCGAGGAACTTACCTACGTCGCAGGACATATACATCATGGTGGTGTCCTTGAGTGACTTCACGGCCATTGCCTTAATCTCGCTCATCGGCAGGTTGATATATGTCCAGTTGCGTCCGTCGTATGTGTGTCGGTCGAGGTCTACTGCGTAGAGTTTGTAGTAAGGACGCGTTGGGTCGTTCATAAGCATGACGTAATCGTTCTTGAGATCCTTACCCACAAATTCTTGATAGAATTGCTTGGGAGTGTACTCGGCTGTGCTGACAGCTTTTCCGTCGGCCGTGCGGAGGGTCCAAACAAACTTTTCAACGGGTGTGCCGAGGCAGATTTGCAGGATGTGGTACACTTCGCCCAGCATCGTTGTTTTGCGCTTCTGCAAATCGGTAGCACTCTTTCCCTTGCTGACCATGTCGCGCAGTTCAAGTCCGTACTGGCGAAGCTTCAAGGAAATGATTTCTGCCATCTTCGATGTGTTGTTAGCATTGTAGCTCTCGGGGAAAACTTCGGCCGGAACAACACCATACTTCATCACGAGATCTTGTACGCCACTGAACGTGCCGCCATCGGACAAAGGGTGCTCGAAGAGCCAGGTGTTCTGGCGGGAGTCTATCGGTTCCTTGGCGTAGTCAATGACACACTGCAAGAAGAGGTTTGATTTCTCCAGCTGATCATAGAAAGAGAGGAAAGATTGGGAGAGAGTGAACTCTCCGAGCTTGTAGTCCTTAATCATGCGGGCACGCATCACGTTGAGTCCCGTGAAGAGCCAGCAACGACCGCTGGACTGCTGATCGGTGATTCCATTGGAGGGAACGCGATAAGTGAAGTTGCCGTCAACAGGTGCTTTATCGGCACGCTTTGTTAGGTCGTTAATTCCGTTAGCTGCCAAAGCATTGCGCAACGCGCGGTCGGTGGCGGTTGGTGGGTTCTGCTGCTTGATTTGTTGCAGCATACTTTCTGTAATGGCGCCGTTCTTTTGGGCGAAAGCCACTGCAGACAGCAAGCCAAAGGTTAAGGTAAGAATTCTTTTCATACTGTTTTGGTAGTTAGGAAATTCGGGATATTGAATGACACAACCCTTGAGCGAATGGGAAAAGTTCTACTCGCGGGAGAGGGCTTTATTGCCTCATCACTTTCTTATACACTTTCTCGCAGATATAATAGAAGAGCACAGCGGTTACTAAGCCGCCGATAACGTCCACTAAATAATGTGCTTGGATATATACGGTGGAGGCGCAGAGCAGAAGGTAGAAAGGCAAGAAGCAATAGGCCACAACGCGCTTTTGCTTAAAGATGAGTATCATCATTATTGTACTCATTCCAACGTGCGAACTGGGAAAGGCGGCGGTGGGGCGTTCTCCGGCGCCCTGCGTGAACTCTACGAGCCACTGAAATAGGCCGCTGCTTTCGCCCGACTTGTGGAGCTCTGTGTGATAGCGGAAATAGTCGCCCAAAGCTGGGAGATAGCCGTTGGAAGCATTATCGAAACCAATAGCCTGAAAGTAGAATTGAGGACCAGCTACGGGCAAAAATAAGAATACAACATAGTAAAGATAGAATCCAGCCATCACAATGAAGCTCATGTGCTCATACGTTTCCAAACGCGACTCTTCGCTCTTTCCTTTCACAAAGAAAGGCAATAGGCAGGTTACTGCTATCATGGGATAGTAACTGAAATAGCCCATGTGGAATAATTCGCTGGAGAAACATGAGGGATATGCTGCACTGAAGGCCAAACTGGGCTGACAGCCGAACAGCACCAAATCAGCGTGAGCAAAGACGTGGTCGAGATTGGGAAAGAGCTGGCAAAATTCGTAAGTGTCCGGATACCAGTAGGCAAGTAAGCTGAGGGAGAATAGCGTACGGAGCAATCGTGTGCTCTTCAAAGGTAGCAAACGATTGAGACTGGCAAAGGCAGCAACACCTCCTAACACGGCGATGCGCTCAGCAAGGAGAAAGCCGGGCGCGTGCATATTTTGCCAAAATAAGAATAAGAGCGCTGTGGTGAAGAGCGCATATAGAATGGTGGCCCATTCGATGGGCAACAGACGGAAGCCTTCTGCTTCTGATTTTCTCGGTATTGCTATCCGATTCATTTGTTTCATTGTTCAGCCCGAGGGCTTTGCTTGTGGTTATAGCTTTAGAGCCAGCCGTTTTGTATATACCAATTCACAGTTTCCTTTACGCCGCGCTCCAACGGATACTGCGGACGATAGCCCAACTCTTGTTCGGCGGGGCGTATGTCGCACTGCCAGTTGCGTTGCTTTAGGATGTTGAATTTGTCCATATTGAGCGTAGTGGTTTTACCAAAGAGATTCGCCAGTCCGCCGTTAATGCAGCACACCAGCTTTAAGAACCAGATGGGTGCTTTTATATGTAGTACGCCGCGGATATTCAACTCTTTTTGGAGCAAGTTACTGAAATCACGGCTACTATAATTGTGTCCGTCAGTAAGGAAGTATGCGCGGCCGCTTTCTCCATGACTTAGCGCGAGATAGGCGGCTTCTACAAGGTCGCGGACATATATAAAGGTAATGGTCTGCGGCTTGTAGCCAACGGAAAAGTCGACGCGCTGAATGATAGATTTGGCCATCAGGAAATAATCCTTTTCGCGCGGACCGTAAACTCCCGTGGGGCGAAGGATGATATAGTTCAAATCAGGGATATGAGCCAGCTCTTGTTCGGCTTGTTGCTTCGACCGACCGTAAGCAGTATCGGGCATTTGCTCATCACTTTCCAAAATGGGGCGATTGTCCTCCTCGCGAACAGGACCATAAACAGAGAGACTGGAGAAAAAGACAAAACGACCTGTAGAAGCGGGAAGTGCTTTGGTCTGCAGGAGCTGTCGAGCGAGACGTGCCGTGCCTTCAGCATTTACTCGAACAAATTCGGCCTCACAACGGGCTTTCGTGGCACCAGCTGCATGAAGCACATGAGCAAATGCCCCGTGTTCGGCAACGTGTTTCTCAAGCTGCGCAGCAAGTAGGTCGTCGTCATCAAAATCCAGTTCGAGGAAATGGATGCGCGGGTCTTGCAAATAGCGGCGCGAACTGGATTTGCGGACAGCTGCCCACACATCGAAGCCCAGTTCAAGGCCGCGCGCCACGAGGAAGCTTCCGATGAAGCCGCTCGCCCCTGTGATGAGTATTTTCTCTTTTGTATCTGTCATTTTCTTTGTCTTAGCTTTTCTCAGAACAGTCGGAAGGGTCAGTCCTGCCACACTTGCCGGAGATTTCTTGGCGTTTGCCATTCATTATCTTCCACCAACGCTGCTGCGCCTCCCACTAAAGCTGCTGCATATCATTGAGGCGCTTGTAGTAGCCGTTCAGAGCGATGAGTTCGTCGTGTGTGCCGCGCTCCACAATCTTTCCTTCGTAGAGCACACAAATCTCGTCGGCGTTTTTGATTGTTGAAAGACGGTGCGCAATAGCGATGGTGGTGCGCGTCTTCATCAAGCGCTCCAACGCCTCTTGCACAAGACGCTCCGACTCTGTGTCGAGCGCGGACGTAGCCTCGTCGAGGATGAGTATGTCTGGGTTTTTCAAAATTGCGCGGGCTATACTGATGCGCTGACGCTGACCGCCCGACAGACGGCAGCCGCGGTCGCCCACGTTAGTATCGTAGCCCTGCTCGCTCTCCATAATGAAGTCGTGAGCATTTGCAATCTTGGCGGCTTCCACCACCTGTTCCATCGTTGCGTTCTCTACTCCGAAGGCTATGTTGTTGAAGAAAGAATCGTTGAAAAGAATAGCGTCCTGATTGACATTACCAATAAGTCCGCGAAGACTTTTAAGGCGGAAATCCTTCACATTTATTCCGTCGATGAGGATTTCCCCACCTGTCACGTCGTGATAGCGCGGCAGGAGATCGACAAGTGTACTCTTGCCCGAACCGCTCTGGCCCACAAGTGCCACCGTGCGGCCTTTGCCCACGTGCAGGTTAATGTCCTGGAGCACTTGCTGCCGCCCGTTGTAGGAGAAACTTACGTTGCGGAAGAGTATCTCCTTTTCGAGCTTCTTCACCTCTTTCGGGGCAGGGGCTTCCACGATGGTATTCTCCGCGTTGAGTATCTTGTTGACGCGTTCCACGCTTGCCATGCCCTTGGGGATATTGTAGCTGGCTTTCGAGAAGTCTTTGAGCGGCTGTATGATACTGTAGAGTATCACCATATAAAAGATAAACTGCGGCGCATCAATGGGCGGGTTCTCTCCATCAAGAATGAGCGTACCGCCATACCAGAGAACGATGACGATGAGTACAGTTCCCAAAAATTCGCTCACGGGGTGCGCGCTGGCCTGACGGATGCTCACTTTATTTGTTAGGCGGCGGTAGTCATCCGTAACGTTCTCGAAGCGATTCCGCATTTTCTGTTCAGCAGTGAATGCCTTCACGATGCGCATTCCGCCCAAGGTTTCCTCGAGTTGCGCCATTGTCTCGCTCCATTTGTTTTGTGCAGCGAGCGATTTTGCTTTCAGCTTGCGCCCTATGGTACTCATCGCCCAAATCAGGAGCGGAAGCACCAGAACGGTAAATAGAGTGAGCTGCCAACTGGTGTACACCAACACGCCGAGATAACAGAGGATGAGAATTGGGTTCTTTACGAGCATCTCGAGCGAACCTGTGATGCTGTTTTCTATCTCGTTCACGTCGCCGGACATACGGGCGATGATGTCGCCTTTGCGCTCTTCGCTGAAGAACGAGAGCGGCAATTCCGTTATTTTGTGATACACCGAATTGCGAATGTCTCTAACGATACCCGTGCGCATCGGTACCATAATGGCCGCCGAAGCAAAGTAGGTGCTCGTTTTCAGTAGTGTAGCCGTGATGAGGAATAGGCCGAGGAAGAGCAGTGTAGTACTTGCGCCAAATTCTCCCATCCACGTCTGCGTGTAGTAGTACATGTTGTTGACGAGCACATCCTTGAAACTTTTGTCCGCTGCATCCCACGCCATGAAAACATAGGTCTGCGTGTCGATACGAAAGAGAATCTTAAGCATCGGCATAAGCGTGACAAACGAAAAAACGTTGAGCACGGCAGAGAGAATATTGAACAGAAGGGAACCTAAAAGGTAGCCTTTATAAGGAGCAACATAGCGTCGCAGAACCTCGAAAAATTCTTTCATTGGTTGATTGTAGCGTTTGTTATCAAGCCCACTCGCACGGCCAGGCGGCACCTGCTGCTGAGCCCATCGGTTATTTCCGACCGAAGTCGGCAGGTATCTCTCCCCATTTGGAGGTCTCCCATTTTTTTAGCGGCACATTGCGACGATTTTCTGCCAGCCATTTCTCAGCGCGTGCTATGATTTGGTAGAGTTCCTCGGTTCGAGCTGTCCGCGCCAAGGTTGTCTTACATTTTTTCGCGCGCACCCAGAGCAGCGCATTACGGCTGTCGCTGTAGATAGTCTTCTTTTCGCCTCGCTGCTTTAGCCATGCCAATCCGTGGACTATGGCGAGAAATTCGCCGATATTGTTCGTTCCCCAAACAGGTCCGAAATGAAAGACCTCTTGTCCCGTGGCCAGATCGACACCTCTATACTCCATCTTGCCAGGATTACCAGAGCAGGCAGCATCCACTGCCAGCGCGTTGGCCGTCACCTCGGGCGGGAGATTCAGTACAGTGTCGTGGCGATCTTCGGGCGGGTTGTCGGGCAACGCGCTAACGGAGCGGGTCTTTGTAGCCGTTGTGTCTTTTTTCCGTTGCGGACGGGCGGGTGCGCCGGCTTCATACGCTGCCTGCGCCTCGGCTCGTGTTGGAAAACTCTTGTAGCTGGCTCCTTCCGCACCATGCACCTGTTCGCGGCAGTCTGCCCACGATTCATAGATGCCTGGTTTGCGTCCTTGCCAAACTACATAGTATTTCTCCTTTGCCACAACTCTGCTTGTCAAAAGGTTTTACATGCGCTCTGGCATCTCAATGCCGAGCAGGCCCATACCTAAGCGAAGCACCTTGGCAACGTTGCGACTCAAAACCAGACGGAACTGACGTTTGTTTTCATCTGTTTCGCCCAGCACTTTATAGTCGTGGTAGAACTGGTTGTACTCTTTTGCCAATTCGTAGCAGTAGTTAGCAATCGCATTGGGGGCAAATTCCTCGCCGGCCTGGCGCACTACGCTGGCGAAGTCGCTAAGATGCTGAACAACGGCTTCTTCCTTCGTAGAGATTTCAGGCGTAGCGGCAAAGTTGCACGAAACCTGCATCTGCTCAGCTTCGGCCTTGCGAAGGATGGAACGGATGCGGGCGTAGGTATATTGAATGAATGGACCGGTATTACCATTGAAGTCGATGCTCTCTGCTGGATTGAAGAGCATGTTCTTGCGGGCGTCAACTTTTAGGAGGAAGTATTTCAGCGCGCCGAGGCCTACAATGCGAGCCACTTCGTCTTTCTCTTCTTCCGTACGTTCGCCAAACTTTCCGGCAGCATCAATGGTCTGACGAGCCTGACGTTTCATTTCAGCGATTAAGTCGTCGGCGTCAACAACAGTTCCCTCGCGGCTCTTCATCTTACCATTGGGCAGCTCAACCATACCATAGGAGAAATGAACAAGACTCTTGCCCCATTCGAAGCCCAGTTTGTCGAGCAGGATACTCAAGACTTGGAAATGGTAGTTCTGCTCGTTGCCAACAACGTAAACCATCTTGTCGATGGGATAATCGTTGAAACGCATCTCAGCAGTACCAATGTCTTGGGTCATATAAACGGACGTACCGTCAGAACGAAGCAATAGTTTCTGATCCAGTCCCTCTGCCGTGAGATCTGCCCAAACGGAGTTGTCCGCCTTGCGGATGAAGAGGTTTTTCTCCAAGCCTTCTTCCACCTTCTTGCGGCCAACGAGGTAGGTATTACTTTCATAGTAGATTTTATCAAAGCTAACGCCAAGTGCCTTGTAGGTCTCATCGAATCCGGCATACACCCAGCTGTTCATCTTCTCCCAAAGCGCGCGCACTTCCGCATCGCCTTGTTCCCATTTCACGAGCATTTCGTGAGCTTCCTTGATGAGCGGAGCTTCTTGTTCGGCCTTTGCTTTGGCATCCTCTTCGTTCAGCCCCTCCGCCATATAGCGTGCTTGCAGTTCTTTGACCTCTTCGCGGTAGTGCTTATCGAAAGCCACGTAGTAGTCGCCAATGAGGTGGTCGCCCTTCTTTCCGCTGGTCTCGGGAGTTTCTCCGTTGCCATATTTCACCCATGCGAGCATGGATTTGCAAATGTGGATGCCGCGGTCGTTAACGATGTTGGTCTTCACAACGCGGTTACCGTTGGCTTCCTCAAGCTGAGCCAGTGACCAACCTAAGAGGTTGTTGCGCACGTGGCCCAGGTGGAGCGGTTTGTTGGTATTGGGCGAGGAATACTCTATCATCATCAACGGGCTCTGGTCTGTAACGGGCACGAAGCCGTACTTGTCGGCCGCGTCAATATCGGCCAAGAGCTCTATCCAAGCTTTGGGCGCGATGACGAGGTTCAAGAAGCCTTTCACTACGTTGAAACTCGCCACTATGTCGGTTTGCTGCAACTGTTCGCCTATTTCCTGTGCCACTTCCTCTGGCTTCTTGCGCGCCAGGCGTACGAAGGGGAACACCACGAGGGTCAGATGGCCTTCGAACTCTTTCTTAGTTTTTTGCAGCTGTACTTGCTTCTCGTCGATCTGCTGCCCGTAGAGCGTTTCAACCGCTTTCTGCACGGCAGCGATCAGTGCTATTTCTATTTTCATTCCGATTTATTGATTATTCTTCTATATTTATTAGCGAACAAAGATAGCTTTATCGGTGGGTAACACAAAGATTTTCACGAAGATTGTTAGCCCTCTCAACCGACACAAGGCACATATCGACCCGTTTCTCCCTTTTTCCGATCATTTTTAGCGTATTTCCCGAAAATTTTCTCCACTCCCGTCCGTCGGTTTCTTTATTGTATTTTTCAGCTTCCTTATTGGGTCGGCTGACACAATAAGGCTATCAGCTAACAGCCTTATTGTACGGACGCTTTTCTGCTGCGTTCTTTTCGATGGCTACCACCTGCGCTCGATTTCGAGCCAGCCACGAGCAGCTAAAATTAAGAATTCTGTTTACAAAAATATGCTATTTTTCATCGTCTTTCTCAGACTCGTCCGACCTGTCGGACTTGTCCAAAACTCTCTCCCACGAATTTTCACAAAAAGGGCGAACACCCACGAATATGATAGAGAAATTCGTAAACATTCGCCCTTTTCGTAAAAATTCGTGGGCTAAAACCGCAAGCAAATTACTGCTTTTTCCGCCCTATTACATTCTTGATTTTATCAACTATATTCGTTTTCTTTCTCAGCAAGTTCCAAGCGAACCACAGACTAAGGGCAAGCACGGGCAAGCCCAAGAGAAGTTTCACTCCCCAGCTGGCCACAGTGGCCGCTCCGATACCTGCCACCAAAAGGGCATACTGCACGATGCAACGCAGCAGTGTGCGGCGTTCGAAGCGAAAGTCATAGACGCGAGCATAAACCAGCGAGATATTGATAAGATCAAAGAGATTGGCCAACGAGAGGGCGATACCTGCCCCCACAATACCGCGAACGTGATACCCCACTATGACGAGCACCGTGAACACTACGTTGTAAAGAAATTCCATCAAAAAATAGAGCCGCGAATGGCCTCGCGCCAACGGCAGATAGGCGATGGGCGTATAAACAGCCTTGAAATACATAAATGAAAGGCCGCAAAGCACCATCGAAACCACGGGGAGGAATTCGGGGGTATAGAGCACGCGAACAATAATAGGGAGAAATAGCGCGAAAGCTATGAGAAACGGAGCCATCAAGAGCACCAGTACATCAATTTGACGGTTGATGGCGTTGTTGCGCCGCTTGCGGTCGTCGCCAGCAGCACTGAGTCGAGGGAAGAAGTCGGCATCCATGGCCACAAAAGCCAGGCGCGCGTAGGAAACAATGAGGGTCACACCCACAGCATAAAGACCGGCGCGGTTCAAGCTCGTGGAATTAGTGACATAAGAGCGCACAATGAGTTCTGCTCCGCTGCCGATGGTCCCTGCCAGTATGTAAGCCCCACCCAACTTCAATAAATGGCCGCCGCTCTTCATAAGCTTCATGCTCCGAAGCCCAACGCGGTAGGGATAGTCGCGTGTTGTGGCGTAGAGATTCAGCAGGCAGACAGCAGCCGTAGTAGACAGCAGCACGGGAATAACGCCGTGCAACTCCAGCAACCAGTAGGCAGGAATGGTTATGAGCATCGTGACCAGCGCTCCCAAAGCACTGATGGCGGCCATCTGCTTGAGGCGCTGCAACCCCTTCAAGATGGCCACTTCTCCGCCCGTGATGGCCAAGATTCCCACCATGGGAGCTACCAAGACAAAGCCTTTAGTGGTATGGAAGTCGGAGAGCGTGAAATAGCTCAGTAATGGAGCGGACAAAAGGCATATCAGCGTGCCGAGGAGAGCCGTGACGAGTGCCCACGAACGTATGAGGCGGATATACATCTTTATGGCTTCCTCCTTTCCCTGCTCGTGAAGTTCCGACAGTCGGCGCACAGCACTGAAGCCAATACCGAAGTTGGTCATGTTCGCTATGAGGTCGACGGCGCGGTTATAGGTCTCCACCAATCCGATACCCCAAGCCCCGATGAACATAGCCGTGAATTTGTTTCGGACTATAGACATCAGTATATAGAACACTTGTACGCCGCCCAACAAGCCGGTGTATTTCAGAACATGATTATAGGTGTCTTTTTTCATGTATAGGAAAAAGGTTTCACACCATAGGGAGACTCTGGCCGGAGATTTTGCGATAAAGGTCGAGCGCAAAGACGTCGGTCATGCCGCTTAGGTAGTCGAGAACGGCCATAATGCGGGTGGAGAGATTCTCTGAATGAAGTTCGTACTGACGGGAGGCCTGGCTCAACAAAAGGCGGGAGTAGGCCTTTTCGGGGGAGAGAACGGCGTCGGTCATAAGTTCGAGGAGCGTATAAATAATATGATAACCGGCCAAGTCCACATCCGTCACTTCCTTGGCCTTATAAATCCTGCTGGCGGCTACTTCCTCGCAACGTTTGTAGGCAGTTTTCAGTGGCTCGGGCAAATGTCCGATGAGCGTTCCTTCAAATGTTCCCGCCAAGATCTCTTCTTCGTGGTCGAGGAATACGCGGACGCAAGCTTGCTCCAAAGCATTGATAACACAGGAGCGATAATAAACGATGCGGTCATTGAAGTCCGTCACCACATCATAGGACTGCTGAAGACGCTGACGGGTTTGCTCATCAAAGAAGCCGAGAAGCAAAGCCTCCGTCCGCTCGTCCGAAAGCAGACGCAGCTTGTGGGCGTCCTCAATGTCCATTATTTCATAGCAAATATCATCGGCCGCCTCAACGAGATAGACCAACGGATAGCGGGCATAAGAAAGTGTGTCGGGATGTGAAGCAGAGCGAGGGATTCCCAGTTCGTTGGCAATCTTCAAATAATCCTCGCTTTCAGTATAAAAGAAGCCAAACTTGGAACGCTTACCGGCCAGATGGGAGCAACGGGGATATTTAACAATAGAAGCCAGCGTGGAATAAGTCATAACGAAGCCGCCGCGGCGATGTCCGTTGAACTGATGGGTAAGTAGGCGAAAGGCGTTGGCATTACCATCGAAGTTGGTAATATCTGCCCATGTGTCGGCCGACAATTGCTCACGGAGCATCGCGCCGCGCCCTTCGAGAAAAAAACTGCGTATGGCGCGCTCGCCACTATGTCCGAAAGGCGGATTGCCCATATCATGGGCCAAACAAGCAGCACTAACAATCGAGCCGAGAGCATCCATATCTGCGCGATCCAGATGGGGATGCCGGTGGAGAAGTTCGTTGCCAATGTCAGTACCTAAAGAGCGCCCCACGCTCGACACCTCAAGAGAATGGGTCAGACGGTTGTGGACAAAGATACTTCCTGGCAAGGGAAAAACTTGTGTCTTATTCTGCATGCGGCGAAAGGCCGATGAAAAGATAAGACGGTCGTAGTCGCGCTGAAATTCGGTGCGTCGTTCATTTACTACGCGGTATTCATCTTCCTTACCAAAACGCTTGTAGGAGATAAGTTGCTTCCAATCCATACTATACTTCTTTTTGTCCCTCCCATAAGGAAGTGGAAATGCAAAAATACGGTAAAAAACTATGCAGCCCGCTGATTTTCCATAAAATATGGAAGTATGTAAACGCTTTTCAGTAATTTTGTTCCCTATTCCAAACAAGAGAATTTCCATGAAGATAGAAATTGTCAACCGCTCCCACCACGCGCTGCCTAAGTATGAGACGCCGCTCAGTGCGGGCATGGATTTGCGTGCCAACCTCGATACTTCCATCACGCTGCAACCTTTGGAGCGTTGCATCGTGCCCACGGGACTTTTCATAGCTCTACCCGAGGGCTACGAAGCTCAAGTGCGGCCACGCTCAGGACTGGCTATAAAGAAAGGCATCACCTGCCTAAACACGCCGGGAACTATCGACGCCGACTATAGAGGTGAGATAGGAGTCATCCTCATCAATCTTTCGCGCGACGCCTTTACTATCAACGACGGCGACCGTATTGCGCAGATGGTTGTAGCCCGCCACGAAGCGGTGGAGTGGACACCTGTTGAACAGCTCAACGATACCGAGCGCGGCGCAGGTGGCTTCGGTCACAGCGGAGAAAAATGATATTGAAAGATACGTATAAAGTGAAGAATAGTTGGAAATATCAGATGTGGGCGCACAGCTGCTTGCTGGTTGTGCTGCTACTTTCCGTTGGTTGCTCCGCGCCGCAGACTGCTGGACAAAATAAGGATGCGGCACAGCATGAAGTGTCTCACCGCACGCTTTCTTATGAGCAGCAGCGACGCTTCAATGATCTCTATCTCGAGGCGGTACGTCAGCGTGAAAAGAACAATTATGATGCTTCTTACGACTTACTTACTGGGGCTTTGGAACTGAATCCTGATGCCTCCGAGGCTGTTTTTGATATGGCCCTCCTAAAGATTGCCCAAGGTGGGGCATTTGACACGACACTTGTTAATGAAGGCGATTCATTGCTGCGGCGTGCTGTGGATTTAGCCCCAGCAAATCGTTTCTACAAAGAAACTCTCGCTAACGAACTCATTCGCCGCGCCGATTTCAAAGGAGCTACGCAGCTCTACGAAGAACTTGCTGCCGTGGAGCCTTCGGAGGAAACGCTCGGCACTTTGATGAAACTATACGAGCAAACTGGAAACTTTCAAGGAGCTATACAAACAATCAACCGCTTAGAGGACATAGTGGGCCCCAACGAGGACTTAGCGCTCGAGAAGTTTCAGATGTACATTGGTCAGAAGGATGATGACCACGCCTACAAAACGATTGAGGATCTCTGCGCCGAATATCCCAATGAACTCAAGTATCGCGTTCTTCTGGGCGACCTATATTTCCAAAATGGACATCCCGAGCAGGCAGCGATGGTATACCGCGACGTACTGACTTCTGAACCCGACAACGCGTTTGCTCAAATCTCCATGCTGGCATACTACAACCAGACGCACCAAGATTCGCTCTATCAACAGATGGTTCGAGAGGTGGTGCTCAATCCGCAAACGCAAAGCGACGCTAAAGTAGAGGCCATGCGTGGCTACATTGGAACAACGACTCAAAAAGGGGACTCGCTCGCTGCTCTCCCCCTCTTCCGCGAAGCTTTAGACCAGCCGCAGGCAGATAGGTCCTTGGCTGAACTTTGCGCCTATTATGTTGCGGCACTCGATATGCCTGTCGATTCGCTTGCACCTATAATGAACAAAATTCTGGAAGTAGAGCCAGACTACAAGCAAGCCCGTTTGCAGCTGCTTCAGATAGCTATAAATCATCAGAACCAAAAGGAAGTGTTGCGCCTCTGCCGCGAAGGTATCAACTACTCCCCTTCGGAAATCGTTTTCTACTACTACGAGGGTGCTACACTCCTTCAGCAAGACCGCACAGAGGAGGCGCTGAAAGTTCTCTATGAAGGTATCAGCAGAATTGATAATGAGAGCGACAAAGAAACGGCTTCCGATATGCTCAGCATGCTGGCTGACATCGAACACGAAAAGGGTCGCCACGAAAAAGCCTTTTCACTCTATAAACAGGCGGCAGATCTCAATCCAAACAACCTTCTTTGCCTCAACAATTACGCTTATTTTCTCAGCCTTGAACGACGTAATCTCGACCAGGCCGAAGCTATGAGTAAAAAGACAGTAGATGCCGAGCCGCAGAACGCTACTTATCTCGACACCTATGCTTGGATTCTCTACCAGAACCGTCGCTATCAGCAGGCGCGTATTTATATTGACCAAACCCTCAAACATACTCCCAACGACGAGGTAAGTGCCACGCTCTACCTCCATGCTGGCGATATATACTATCGTTGTGGCGACCGCCGTTCGGCCCTTGCCTTTTGGCGCAAGGCTCTCAACGTTTCTTCCGATAAAAAACAGCGTGCACAGCTGCGACGAAAAATTCAGCGCCGCCGCCCCTAAGCGTCAGCACCATTATCAAGCTCAAGAATATGAACATTCTGAAAATACTCCCTCTGGCAGCCCTCCTTTTGTCGGCTTGTCATACCACTAAAAACATTCAGAACACGACCGAACACACCAAAGCTATTGACAACGCCGAGGCAGCTTACAAAAGAAAGGTCGTTCAGAACGCACAGACTGCTAATTACCTCACCAGCCGCGTTAAGGTTAACATCAACGCTGCGGGAAAAAACATCAGCTGCAACGGGCGGCTCAATATGAAGCGCAATGATGTCATCCAACTCTCCCTTTCTTTCCTCGGCTTCGAAGTAGGCCGCCTCGAATTCACGCCGCAAAACGTTCTGCTTATTGATCGTATCAACAAGCAGTATTGTCGTGGCAACTACAACGAGGTTCGTTTTCTCCAGCAAGCTAATATTGATTTCTATTCGCTGCAAGCTATCTTCTGGAACGAGATTTTCGTTCCAGGACAACACAATGCTAACAATTCCCTCAACCGCTTCCATCTTTCATCGGCAGGCGACCACACATTGCTATCCCTACCTGACGCGCCGAAACTCGACTACCAGTTTCTGACACAAACCAGCACGGCATTGCTCGACCGCATCACCGTGCAGAGCAAACAAGCGGGGCAGAAAGGACAACTGGTGTGTAAATACGCTTCTTTTGTTAATGTGGGCGGAAAACCATTCCCAAAATCCATTACCCTTAATATAACGGGACTTGGAAAGGACGCTCAGCTCGATATCGAACTCACCGGCCCCAACAACAATAGCGACTGGGAAACTCGCACTACTGTGAAAGACACTTACAAGCAACGCTCAGCCGACGACATACTCGGCCGACTCATTCAAATGAATTAGTAGCACGGCTTCTGCCGCAAGAAGAAAACTATCTCCTATGCGAAAATATCTCGTATTCCTCCTGTTTGTTCTCATGTTGCCTCTGACCATCCACGCGCAGACGAAAAAAATTAATCGTCTGAAGGTGGAACGCACTGCCATGCAGAAAAAAATCAACGAATCAGAACAACTCCTCAACACCACAAAGAAAGACGTCCGTTCGCAGCTCAACAACCTGCTCGTCCTTAACACGCAGATTGGCGAACAGCAGAAATATGTTGAAGGCATACAGAACGAAATGGTTGTTCTTACCAACAACCTCAGCGTACTGGAGAAAGAACTCAGCGTATTGCAGCAAGAGCTCAATATCGTTAAGCAAAAATACCATCGCGCAGTTCTCTACACTTTCCGCAATAAGTTGCTCAACAACAAGTGGCTCTTCATCCTCAACGCTCGTAGTTTTAACGATATGTACCGCCGTATGCGCTATGTGAACAACTACAGCAAATATCAAAAGGTACAGGGCGAAATCATCCGCGAGAAGGAAGAAGCCATTCAGAAGAAGAAGAACCAGATTCTCGGCATCAAGACGGAGAAAAACCAACTGCTCGTTGAGGGACGCCAACAACAGCAAGCGCTCCATGGCAAAAGAGTGCAGCAGCAGCAAGTGGTAAACGAGCTGAACCAGAAACAAAAGGAGTTGCAAACTTCCATAGCGCAGCAACGCCAGAAGTACGCTTCTCTCAACGCTCAGATAGATCGCCTCATCCAGGCCGAAATTGCCGCAGCAGCTCGCCGCCGTGCTGCTGAAGAAGCCGCCCGAAAAGCGGCTGCCGAGAAGGCGCGCAAAGCTGCCGCTGAAGCAGCTGCTCGCAAGAAGAAGCAGGAAGAAGAAGCACGCCGTGCCGCAGCGGCAAAAGCGGCAGCAGCCAAAGCCGCCGAAGCTAAGAAAGCCGCCGAAAAAGCTGCCGCAGAAGCAAAGGCAGCAGCGGCCAAAGCGGCAGCTGCAAAAACTGCCGCAGCCAAGAAAGCAGCAGCTGAGAAAGCACAACAAGCTCGCGCAGCAGCCCAAGCTGCTGTAACAAAAGCAGCCGAAGCTAAAAAGGCTGAAGCAGCTAAAAATGCTCCTAACCGCTACGATACGCCAGAACCCACACCTACATTCTCTGCGGCCGACAATATGGACCGTGCCATCAGTGGTGGCTTTGCAGCCAACCGCGGTCGCCTGCCAATGCCTATCACAGGTAGTTTTGCCGTCACCGCACGCTATGGCTCTTACAACGTAAACGGCCTAAACGGAATTCGTCTTGACAACAAGGGTATCAACATTACGGGACACCCTGGTGCACAGGCGCGCGCTGTCTACAGAGGTCAGGTGACATCCATCTTCTCCCTCGGAGGTATGTACAATGTCATTGTCCGCCACGGCGAATACATGACCGTTTATTGCAACCTCTCTTCTGTCTCTGTCCACAACGGGCAACAAGTAAACGGAGGTCAAACCCTCGGCGCTGTAGCTCCCGACGGTTCGGGCAACTGCACGCTCCATTTCCAAATTCGCAAAGAAACCGCTACTCTCAACCCGCAAGCGTGGTTGAGGTGATGGGAGATAATTAAGAGCCTTTCCAATTCAATGGGGAGCCCCCTCCATCTCCCCCATGAGGGGGAGTGATCGGCTGCCACTTATCGCAGGATTCTTTGATGACTTATTGGATTTCTGATTTCTCAGCTTTGGTTTTCTGACTGGTCGGACTAGTCGGACAAGTCAGAGGACTGAATCTCCGACAAGTCGGACCAGTCTGACTAGTCCGAGAACCAAAGCTGAGCACTCCCCCTTATGGGGGAGGTGGAGGGGGCTTAAAAATATCAATAATCTTCTTACTTTTCTCCCCCCACAAACGCCACAAAACCTTCCACAAAAGGGAGAGAGTGAGCAACTCCACCTTTCTGAACGCAAATATCCTTATTGCGTCAGCCGATACAATAAGGGCGCCGGCCAACAGAATAAGGAAGCCAGCAGACACAATAAGGAAATTAACGAAGAGGTACAGACTCATTTTAGGAAAAATCCGACCGAAAATGAAGGAAAAACTATGAAAAACAGCACTACCTGCTACTTTCTCCACCATTTTATCAAATCTGTCACACCAAAAAGTGGGCAAAAATTGATGCAGATGGGGCAGATTCTCCTTTTTCAGCATCATGCTGCTGAATATATTTTATCAATAAATTAGCAACTTTTTTAGATTCTTATTTAAGTACATACTCCAAGAAGCAGCAGAGGGGATTGTTCCAAAGTAGATGCAATCCCGTCAGTTTCTGAGCCCTCATTTGCTGAACGTCACGAATAATTCCACGCGTGGCGTTTTCTATTTTCGCGCTTATCATTACTTTTGTATCATAATATAAACAGAAGAAAATGAAACTCATTCATACTGCCGACTGGCACTTGGGCAATAGTTTTCACCGACACGATCGTGAGGGGGAATTCACCCATTTCTTGCGCTGGATGCTCGAAACGCTCCGCCAGCAGCAGCCCGACGCGTTGCTCATCAGCGGCGACGTGTTCGATTCGGCCAATCCCTCGGTCCGTGCGGAAGAAATGTTCTATCAGTTTCTCAACGATGCTACGGAGACCGTTCCAGGTATTCAAATCGTCATCACAGCTGGTAATCACGATTCGGCAGGCCGATTGGAAGCTCCGCAAGCCTTGTTGAAAACTCACAACATCTATGTGCGCGGACTCATACACCGCAACAAGGAAGGAGAGATAGACTTCGACGAGTATCTCCTCCCTTTGAGTTTGCGCGATGATGCCGAAGCGCGCGTGGTTTGCTTTGCCATTCCCTATCTGCGCAGTGGCGACTATCCAGCAGGAATGTCCGTGGAAGAGGGTTTGCGCTATTTCCTCAATGGTTTGCAGAAGCGTTTTCGCAAATCGCCCTTTAAGGTATTGCCCACTGTGGCTTGTGCTCACTACTATGCTGCAGGGGCCGATATCAACGCCGAAGAACACAGCGAACGCCTCGTGGTGGGCGGTCAGGACCGCGTAGATGCCGACATCATGGGTGAAGGATTCAGCTATGTAGCTTTGGGCCATATCCACAAAGCCCAGCAAGTGAGCAGCAACACCTACTATGCCGGATCGGCTCTCCCAATGAGTTTCAGCGAAAGGTTCTATCATCACGGCGTGGAAATGGTGGAAATCGGTGAAGACGGCGAAACTGTTGTGAGCCATCTTGAATACAACCCTTTGCGCCATTTGCTCACCATTCCGGCCAAAGGATCTGCCACTCCGGCCACTATTATGGATGAAATCTATAAGCTGCCGGAGCGCGAAAAGAAGGACAATGGCGAAGCATGGCCCTATCTGGAACTCCGCGTACTGGAGGAACAACCAGAACCAAACTTCCTCCACGAGGTGACGGAAGCCTTGAGCACAAAAGCAGTACTCTTCTGCCGCATGACGCGCGAAACACCGAAAACGAGTTCTCCTACTTCCGCAACAACAGAAAGCATCGAAACCATACGCAATCTGACCCCCATGGAAATGGCTCAAATGGTGTTCGACAGTCGCTACGGCAGCGAAATGCCCGACTCCCTCCGCCTGCGTTTCGAACAAGCAGAAAAGGAATGTACCGATATTTAACTGAGCAGAATATACTACGGTGAAAATAGATAAGATAATCCTCTCCAACCTCACCTCCTTTGAAGGAGAACAGGTCATTGACTTCACAGCCGAACCGCTGCGTTCGGCTGGTCTCTTCGCTATTTGTGGCGATACGGGCGCGGGCAAATCCACACTGCTCGATGCCATCTGTTTGGCGCTCTACGATGAAGCCCCGCGCCTCGACAACGCTGAACGGCTGAACAAAGAAATGCTATCGCAGGACGACAGCGTGGTGAAAAATCTTCAGACCTACGACACGCGAAATCTCTTGCGCCGAGGAAAGAAAGAAGCTTATGCACGGGTAGAATTCACTATGCCCGACGGAGCGCGCTATGAGGCTGGCTGGAGCTGCCGCATGAAGCGCACGGGCAACTATGATGATGTGCAACGCTCCTTCCGTCAGCTCGCGCCAAAGAAGACTACTTTCAACGGTCGCAATAGTGAAATACAACAGAAAATCACAGAAATTATCGGACTCGATTATACGCAATTTTCGCGCACCGTGATGCTGGCGCAGAACAGTTTTGCCACTTTTCTGCAAGCTAAGAAGAGCGATAAGTCGTCGCTATTGGAAAAACTCACAGGTACGGACATCTACGGCCGTATCTCGCAGAAAATCCACGAACTACACGCTGATGCTGAAAAGCAGGTGCTGGAACTGGATAGCAATATCAAAGGTTTGCTCAGCTACTGCCTGACGCCTGAAGAACTCGACGAACTCAACAACGAGATTCATCAGAAGACCGCTACCCATAAGTTTGTGGGCGAAAAACAGAAAAGCATTGATGAGCAACTACTGTGGTTCAATAATTATACACAAACCAAAACCCAACTGGAAGCTGCCGAAAACCACAACATGGAAGCCCAGAAGCGCGTGGTTGAAATGAGAGGCGAACAGCTCAAACTGGAACGCTACGACTCTGTGCAGGAGGTGTTGCCGCTCTTCCAAAAGATAGAGGTGCGCGCCAACGACATAGAGCAGCTCAAAGCCCAGGACGAAGAGATTATGAGCCAACTATCAGATTGCAGAACGCGCCTGAAGCAGGCTACTTCGGCTCTCGACACCAGCAAAGAGCAAACGGCCGATGCCGAGAACGAACAAATGCGTTGGCAGCCGGCTATCAATCAAGGAAATAAGCTATCGGGCGAAATTTCAGAAGCGGAAAATCAGGTGACAAAGCTCTTGCAGCAACTCAAACAAGCGCAGGACACACTCATAGATAGGCAAACGCGCTATCGTGAGAAACTCGCCGTGATGGAAAAAACGGAGGAGGAAATCAAAGAAAAGGAACTCCACCGACAGACACTGAATGTGCACCGCGTTATGTTTGATAAGTTCGAACTTGTCAAGGACAAACTGGCGAGTTTCCGAACGGAATCCACACAGAATGCGCAGGACAACAACGAACTGAAAACGAAACAATCCGAACACAAGAATATCTCCGACACTTTGGAGCGTTTGGAGAAAAAACAGCAGGAGGATCAAGCACAACTCAACAGACTAAAATCAGAATTGCTCATTCATCGCCAAGCCAATCAAGGACACAACGGCGACGAGCTCCAACTGCGCCTCTCGCAACTACGCAATCGCCTGCAAGGGCTCAAACCTGCACGCGAACTCTGGAAACGTATCGTGACGGGCTATGAACGTATTGACGAACGCCGGGCAAAAATTGCGCGCGACACGGGAAATCTCGAACAAACGCGTAAGGACTTGGAACGAACAAGACTGGAGATGACGGTGCGCAAAGAGGATGTCGAACGAAAGCGCGAGAGCTATATGCTCTCCAATAGTGAGAACATTCAGCGGTTACGCAAAAGTCTCAAAGAAGGTACGGCTTGCCCCGTTTGCGGTGCCACACATCATCCTTACCACACGGAGACACAACGCGAATTGGGCAATCTCATCGAAAACCTCAGTAAGGACTTCGAAGAGGCGGAGGAACTCCTCAAAACTTCGGAGCAGAAATTTTCGGAACTCTCTAATAAGTTGGCGGCCGATGAAGCTGAGCTGAAAGCGGATAAGACTTACCTGCAAGAACTTGAACAAAGTCAAGCGGCGGACGAAACAGAATGGCAAAACTATGTCTACCTCGATCCTTCATTCACCGACTGCTCACCAACCACCAACCGCAGTGCGCGTTTCACCCTCTTTGGTATGCTTATCGACAACGCAATGAAGAGTTGTGAGGAGTCTACAAAAGAAATGGACACCTTCAATCAGCACCAGAATCTCATCAACGAAATCACGGAGAAGATTGAGCAATTCAATACGCGTATTCAGAACAACGAAAACCAAGTAAACACGTTCCGCTCTGACCTGAAGATAAAGCAGTCCGACATTGAGCGACTGCAACAAAACCTCCACAGAAGCGACCGCGTTTGCAGCGAACTCTACCGCGACCTTGACAGCATGATTACGCTCTCAAGTTGGCTGACAGAATGGCAAAAGAACTCGGACAACTTCCGCCTGCGCCTCAACAATCTCTTCGAGGATTGGAACCGCACCAATAACAGCCTGGAGGATTTGAACGGCAAAATCAACATCCTGCGCGAGGAAGTGAAGACCATGAAGGACAACGAAACAGAAGCCAACCGCCAACTGGTGCAGGCGCGCGACGAAAAGGATGCTGCCCTTCAACGACTCAACGACAAGCGCGAGGAGATGCGCCGCCTCTTTGGCGAATCTTCGCCCAGCCTCGAGGAGGAACGCCTCAAGAAGTATATCGCCGGTATGTTGCAAGCACAGCAGAAAGCACAGGAGGCTTTCGACCGCACCAACAACGAACTTAACCGGCTGGAGGGGCAACATAAAAATTTGGAGAAAACGCGCCTACAAAAACAAGAGGAATACAGCGACGGAATGTCCCAAATGGACTTATGGATTCTCAAGTTCAACGGAACGCACGCTCCTATACAAATGACTGAGCTAAAGCAGATTTTCTCCGACACACGCAACTGGAACGAGTTACGCACCAATCTCGATTCGCGCAAGAAGGCAGCAACGCTCGCAGCGCACCAAGTGGAACAGGTGCGCAAAGCACTGCTCCAACTACAGGCTGAAAGCAATCGTCCTGCCAATACTGACGACAACACGCGCCAACAGCTCATCGAAGAGCAGCAAGCACTCATCGAACAGCAAGCACAACTCAACGAAGCAATCGTGGGCTTGCGCACACGCCTACAGGCCCATAACAACAGCATTGCTCAATCCCAAGAGCGGAAAGAAGAGTTCCAAAAAGCAAAAGACAACGCAGCCGAATGGCAACGATTGGACCACTTGCTCGGTTCGGCCGATGGAAAGAAATTCCGCGAACTGGCGCAGAGCTACACATTCCGTTTCCTCGTCAACCACGCCAATGTGCAGTTGGAGAAGTTCTGCCCGCGCTATCGCCTGCAAAACATGCCCGGCACACTGATGCTCGAAATCATCGACCGCGATATGTTCGACCAAAAACGCTATGTCACCTCGCTCAGCGGCGGGGAGACGTTCGTCGTTTCCTTAGCGTTAGCCCTCGGTCTGGCCAATCTGTCGTCCAGCGGTCTAAACATAGGTTCACTTTTCATTGATGAAGGTTTCGGCAACCTTGATCACGAAAGCCTCGAACTGGTGATGCAAGCTCTCTCAAGCCTCGAAGACTCGCAGGGAAGAAAGGTGGGCGTCATCAGTCATACCGACCAAATCCGCAACCAAATCAGCCCACAGATTCGAGTAGAGAAACTCCCCAGCAGCGGGCAGAGCCACATCACTATTGTCTAAATAGTCACAAATAAAATAAGGCTATCAGCAGATACAATAAGCGTATCAGTTGATAGCCTTATTCTGTCAGCTGACATCCTTATTGCGTCAGTTGATAGCCTTATTCTGTCAGCTGATAGCCTTATTGCGTCAGTCAGCACCTTTATAGCAATGGAGCACAGAACAAAGAAAACTATATCTATACATGCTCTCCCTCCTCCCTACATTTTGTTTTTTCATCGTCACGTCGTCACGTTGTCACACTTTAGTCTTAACTATCTGATAACGTACATATTATAAGCGTGACAACAAGGTGACAATAAAATTTTGTTGTCACACTGCTGTCACGCTTATAAACAGCTATCTATCAACGCGTTTACACTTCCGTGACAACGTGACAACAAAATATATGTTTTTGCTGGTAGGAGTAGCATTATAAAAGTATTCTA
>NZ_CAUTBW010000018.1:0-47752 GCF_963536905.1 uncultured Alloprevotella sp.
TAAGAACCTATTTCTTTATACTTCTCTGCCAGCGGATCCACCCCATACCACAGACTTGTGACAGGATTCATGTATCTTGCGCCATAGTAGTACAGTCCAGTCTCTGCATCCATCTCCTTACCATTGAACTTATATGGCAGTTCTTCACTGCTACTATGCTCGTCAACTAACAGCTCACCGTATGGAAGGTAAGCATCATACTGTGTGATATTGGCGTGTTCGTCTGTGATGTAGGACGTACTGCCGAGGTGGTCACTGTGATAGAAGAAGGTCTCTTCTTTAGTAGTGTCGTTTGGAATATATCCATAACCAGCCTGCGGGTCATCAGGGTTTATTGGGTCGTTCCAAGAGATCGGTGCGCCTGGATTACTGCCCTGCTCATCGTTGTGCTTCGGTGTCTGTATCCAGCCATCAGGCACGCTATGATCACCCAACTCCTTGATGATAGTATTATAGCCCACGCCAGTGTTCTCTGGATCACCATAAGCACCCTTCATTGTCGGTACCCCCAGAGCAACACCGAGTTGCTTATAGTAATCCTCCTTCTGCCTCTCTATCTCGTTCATGCACTCGGCATAGTCCTTTTCACCAGCTGTTACATAGCTGCCGTTTCTGCCATAGACATTGTTGAACGATCCATTACCGATACAGATATATGAGCAAAGATAGTCCTGCATATACTTATAACGTACTGTTAATGATTATATTGCACATAGCTCAAAAAATGATAGTGGAGGTAAACCGCCACTATCAAGTTCGGTTTATGATTTTAGTTCTATTTTATTTTAAAGAGTAGCATTTCCCCTTTACCATCCTTATCTTAAATTTTCCTTTACAAGATTCTATAGTAGATATTTTGTCTGATTCGATTTTTACACTAAGACTTAAAGGTTTGTATAGAGTCTTATCCAAGGATGAAATTATCTTTATTGGCTGATTATTGTAAAAGAACAAATAGTACTCTACGGAGCTATTTCTATTTGAACATAATTCCATTTCGTACACACCTTTTCTAATTTTACAACCATTCAACTCATAAACCGTTAGACGCCGATAATTAACTGATTCTCCATTAATAAATATTAAGCTCTTTTTATATCGGCCAAAGTATTTTGGTAAATACTTTGAAAATGGAACACCTTCCACAAATAAGAATGAGTCTTTATACGCATGACCGTTAATTGACACGGTCATTACTAAAGTAGAATCATTCCGCTTATTATATTTTACATTACATGTTTTATCCAATAATATATTATTGGGTATATTATCTTGTGCAAACGTTTCTGCAAAGAACAAGCTAAGAAGAAACACTATTACAAAAAACTTACTATTCATATTGATAAACTTAGTATGTATGTTTGTATGTCTCTATTTTTCCAGCGACTTTTCTTGTCGCATTTAAATTGGCCTTCCAAAACATAGTCCTACCATAAGCAGCCGAAGATGAATATAGTACATATCCTTTATTCGAACCATATGTTGCAGGATGACTTCCTGAATGGAAATTAGAAGAGAAACTCGTATACTTTCCAGCACTATAGGCCTTAATGAGCTTTGCTGGCCACGCAGCCTTAAAATGCATAAAATCTGCAGGGCTAATTTCTACGCCAGCAGTTTTAGGCTTAGGATGATTAAAACCTCTCGCAGCAAGATCAAAGCCATCCCACCTAATTGCGCCATTAGAGTAATCCTTACCATTAGTTAAGGCATTTATTACAGCCTCCATACTGTATTCGGCATTACCTTCATAATCCGTTTTGTATCCACCATCTCTAAACCCGTAAATACCTTCCGCATAAAGTATCCTTTTTGCTTGTTTCTGTTTTATTCTGAAATAGGCAAAATGCGTAATTACATAAAAAGTGGGTTATAAGACCTATTGTTATAATCCACTCTTTGTTAGATAAAGGAAAAAGGAGAAATCGTTTCCTCTTTTCTTCAGTTTATCCCAGCAGTTGGCGTACGAGGGCTGAGATGGCGCCGCCGTCGGCTTTTCCAGCAAGGCGTTTAGTGGCAGTGCCCATCACTTTACCCATTTCTTTCATGCTGGTAGCACCCACTTCGGCGATGATAGCACGCACTTCTTTTTCCAGTTCTTCGGGCGAGAGTTGCTGCGGCAGGTATTCATCGTAAATCTTAGCTTGTGCTTCTTCAGCTTCAGCCAAATCGGGGCGGTTATTATCCATGAAGAATTTGGCTTGGTCGTGACCAGATTTTGCCATTTTGGCGATAATCTTGATTGCCTGCTCATCGGTGAGTTCTCCATTGGAGCCCGGAGCCGTTTTAGCTTCGATGAAGTTCTTTTTGATCATGCGCAGCGCCTCGGTGCGTACTTTGTCGCGCGACTTCATGGCTGTCATGATGTCTTTGCTTATTTGGTCGAATAACATAATATATAAGTATTGTAGTGTTTATAGATCTGTGAAGTCAATGGTATGTTCAGGGCGGTAGGGCTCACTGAGATCGATGGTGGTGGCCGTTTCGGGGATGACATGACTCTCAATCTGCTTGAGCTGTTCGCGTGTGCGCTTATAGGCGGGTATGGCATCGAGTTCCATCACCAGGTCTTCGTTGTCGAGGTCGTCGGTTGAGAATATATAGTTGTGTGGTATGATTTGTTTCTTCTGCCCTTTGGTCGTGCCGTAGATGCGTTCACGGCGTTCCTTTTTGCGTTCATCCATTTCGGTGAGAACACCGTTTTCAATGATTTCTGGTTGGTTGTTGTCGAAGCCAAAGCCGGAAGCAACGATGGTGACTTTTACTTTGTCGTCGAGTTCGGGATTGGTTTCAAGTCCCCATTTTGTTTCCACATCCGAACGGAATTTGTTCATAAATTCCGTTACTTCGTTGAGTTCTTCCATCTGTAGCCCCTTTGTTTCGTCGGGGTTGAAGCTGATGCACATTAAGAAGCGCGTAGCTTTGAAGATGTCGTTGTTGTTGAGAAGAGGCGAATGGAGTGCTTCATCAATAGCTTTGGTTAGTCGGTTTTGGCCGCGGCCGTATCCATTAGACATGATAGCCACTCCGCCATCGCGCAGCACCATTTCGACATCTCTAAAGTCGATGTTCTCAATGCCGTGCATGGATATCATTTCAACAATGGAGCGAACGGCCGTGGAGAGAGTTTCATCGGCCTTCTTAAAACCATTGATGACAGAGAGATCGGAATAGATATCTTTGAGCCGCTCATTATTGACAACCAACAAGGCATCAACTTCATTGGCCAGTGCATCAACACCATCTAAAGCTTTGTCGATTTGGCGCTGCATCTCGAAGAGGAAAGGAATGGTGACGATGCCGACAGTGAGGATGCCGCGTGCTCGAGCCTCACGCGCAATGATGGGCGAAGCTCCTGTGCCTGTTCCTCCGCCCATGCCTGCTGTGATAAACACCATGCGTGTGTTATCATCTAAGGTTTTCTTGATGTTTTCAAGGCTTGCTTCTGCCAGTTCACGCCCTTTTTCGGGTTTTCCGCCCGCACCAAGTCCGGGACCTAATTGTAGGCGTTCGGGAACAGGTGAGGATTCCAACGCTTTGCGATCTGTGTTACAAACAAGGAAGTTGACATCATGGATTCCTTCACGGTACATATTGGCAACGGCATTGCCTCCACCTCCACCTACGCCAATGACCTTGATGATAGAAGGGTCGTTGGCGTTTTTCAGGTTTACGATAAGTCCGTCTTTCGGCTGTTCGAGCGTTAATTCGCCGAGGAAGGACTCATTGTTTTGCAATTTTTCTATGTTATTGTTTGCTGTATCAGCCATGTATCGGATATTTATGAATGAGCGGGGCCCTAGGAAAGGGCCGGGCATGAAGCCCGGCGCTAAATGTCAGATAGAGAGAAGACGAGGCTTCTCCCTATGAGGATTGTTCTTGTTTTGTCGATATGCTCTATACGAAGCTAATAGATGCGCCTGGGTCCAAATTAGCCGATTCAGGCTCAATGGCCGTCACGCCCAAAGCCTTGGTGTTGATCTCCTTGAGAGTTTCTTTGGAGCGTTTGAAAGTAGGCGTGAGTTCTACCATTGAGATGATTTCTTCGTTGTCGAGGTCTTCGAGATTGAAGAGGTAGATGCGTGGTTTGCGACGTTGCCCAGACTTCTTTTCGTCCGTACCGTAGTACTTGTTGCGACGGTCTTCATATTCCTCCGCCTTTTCAGCTTCGTTGATACGGCGTTGCTCTTCTTCGGCGTCTATCTTCTCCTGCATACCTGGAATATCGCGCATACCGAAGCCTGTGGCCAGAATGGTGATCTTGACTTGCTTGCCGAGGGTGTCGTTGGTGGAAAGTCCCCACTTCGTTTCTACATCGTCGTGGAATTTGGACATAAACTCGTGTACCTCGTTCATTTCTTCCATCATGAGCGTGTCGCCTTCCTTTTCGGCACAGAAAGAGATGGACAAGAGTACTTTCTTTGAGTGGAAAATATCGGTGTTGTTGAGCAGTGGAGAGTTAAGTGCATTCTCAATGGCTTTCGTCACGCGGTTTTCTCCTTCGCCGAACCCAGTAGACATAATGGCGACGCCCCCATCTTTGAGCACGGTACAAACATCTCTAAAGTCGAGATTGATGATGCCGTGCATGGTGATGATTTCGGCTATCGAGCGGGCTGCTACCGAGAGGGTGTTATCGGCACGCTCAAAGGCACTCAGCACGTTGAGGTCGGGATAGATTTCGCGGAGACGTTCGTTGTTGATTACGAGTAAGGCGTCTACGTGTTTACTGATCTCATCAACGCCGTCGAGGGCTTGGTCGATTTTCTTGTTACCTTCAAAGCGGAATGGAATAGTGACGATACCCACGGTGAGTATTCCCATGTCTTTCGCCTCACGAGCAATGACAGGTGCAGCACCCGTACCTGTGCCGCCCCCCATACCAGCGGTGATGAATACCATCTTGGTGCCATCGTCGAGCATGCGGCGTATGTCTTCCACGCTCTCTTCAGCAGCTGCACGAGCACGTTCTGGACGGTTGCCTGCTCCGAGTCCTTCCTTGCCCAACTGCAAGCGCATGGGGACGGGAGAGTCGCAGAGCGCCTTACTGTCAGTGTTGCAGAGCACAAAGTTGACGTCGTGAATGCCTTCACGGTACATGTGGTTCACTGCATTGCCGCCACCGCCTCCGACACCGATAACTTTTATTATCGCAGGAGAGGTGCTGGGCAGTCCCATATCAATCAGATTATTTTCCTTGTTTTGAATATCTTCAGTCATTGTAGTCTGGTTTTAGGGAGTAACATTAGTTTTCTTTATCACTAACAAGATTGTCCATCCAATGCTTGAAGCGATTGAAGATTGCTTTGCGTTTCTCACGCTTTGCAGCTCGTTCGGCTTCAGCCTGGCGTGCTGCTTCTAGGCGTGCCTCTTCCTCTTCTTTGAGTCTGATTTGTTCTTGAAGCGCTTCTTCTTCGGCTTTTTTCTTTGCCTCGTCGAGTTTGCGCGCTTCTTCCTGTGCTTTCAGACGTTCCATCTTTTCTTTGGTGGGGAAGAGTTCGTTCTGACCTTCTCCAAGTTCTCCGCCACAGCAGTTTTCATCGCCTTTCTCAATCAAAGCAATAGCACTGTTTGCTGCTCCGTCTTTGTTGAAGTTCTTTTGTGCGTCCGATAATCGGAGCGGGATGTTGATACTCTTCACAAATGTGATATTGTCGAAGCCTGTGTATTTTGCAAAAGCCTTGTCGATATTCTTCATGTTGGAAGCTCCACCAGTCACGATGATGCCACCAATGAGCTGCGTCTTATCAAGTTTAGAGAGTTTGATTTGTTCAGCTACGTTTTCTATAATTTCTTCTTGGCGCGCCTCTACCAAGCCTGCAAACTCTTCATAGCTAACGGCGTCACCGCGCTGGAGCTTGATGGGCGTGTGTGTCTCTCCATTTTCGAGCGTAAGTGCAGATCCGAAATTGAATTTCAGTTGTTCAGCCTCGGAAAGTTCGATTTGAAGAGAAGCAATATCGCGGGTGATATTTTCTCCACCCAGCGGAATGACCGCCAAATGGCGCAGAATACCGTTCTTATAAACAGCAACGGACGTGGTTTCTGAACCCATATCAACGAAGGCACATCCCGAGAGTCGTTGTTGTTCTGTCAGCATATTTTCAGCCAATGCCAAGAAAGTGATGGGGATGTCGACAACATCGAGTCCTGCTTCGTGGAAGCACGTCTTAATATTATCACACACTTCTTTCTTCGTAACAACATTGAGGAAGTGTCCTTCGATGCTTTCAGTCTGGATGCCAACAGGTTCTAGGGTTGTTTGTGCGCCCAGCTTATATTCTTGCGTAACGGCTTCCAAGATGTCGCGTTCTGATGACTGCATCTGGAGATTTTCGTCGTGGATAGAGTCGATGATATCCTCTGTGATCATCGTCTTGTCAGAGAAATTCTTTGTAATCTTGTTGGGAACGGTGTGCATACCCATACCGCCGACGCCGACATACGTCTGATTGATCGATTTCTTCAGCGTTTCTTCAAGTTTCTTTTTGATATTGGCAATGCAGGTCTTCATTTTCATGACGTTGTTGATGCGACCTTTGCGGATGAATGCTGCCGACGGTTCCTGCGTTACGGCAAGGATTTGAATACCTCCGTCGGGTTGCTTCTTGCCTGCGATACCGGTCACTTTTGAAGAACCCAGCTCTATCGCTACGATGAAGTTGTTGTCTGTTGGCATATTTTATTGTTTTATTGTTTTCTGTTGAGGCTAAAGCGGGGCGGCTTTATTTATTGTTTTCGCGCTTTGTTCCGATGACTTGATTGGTGTGTTCGAGATTTAATCGGGAGTATTTGTTCCAACCTACTTGCGGCATCACATTCTCATAGAAAGCTTTGAGGTTGCGAAATTTGACTTCCAAACTATCACAACTCCCTAAATCAATCATCTGATTGCCCACACGTGGCACCAGTTCAACGCTGTGATCTTCCATAACGTTGATTTGTTCCACTTGGTTGTTCCAAAAAATATTGTCGCGCAGAAATTTTCCCAGCTTTACGAGGTTCTTCTTTGCGAAGTTTTTGTCGATATTTCCTGTTGCTACAGCTAAATCGGCCACGTATCCCATCGGAGCCATAGAGTAGCCGTATTCATCAATATAATAGTCCTCTCCATCATCCGCCATGATGCGGAGCAACGGCAGACGCTGGTTGATAATAAGGTTCACATGGCGATCGGGAGTTTTGTAGCAGACAGCATCCTTGATAAAAGGATTCTTTTTCAGCACATCCTCAATTTTCTTAGTGCTGATTTTATCCATCTGCTCTCCAACGGGATGTATGCGCGCCTTTTGCAGTATCCCTTCTGCCTCGCTAGCTGTAATGAAACCAGCATGAGCACTGTCGGTGATTACTACAGTGATGCCCTCACACTTTGCGCGGTTTCCGCTACTGGTGAACTTGGCGAAAGCGAAGATTAGATAGGCGGCAAGTGCCAATATGAAGAGTATTTTGAATACCGTTTTCATTGTGCTTCAGAAAGGGGTTGTCTGAGTTGTTGTGGGGCGAGGTAGCCGAGCGAGTAAAGGGCGTAGTCTTGCCGCTTCTCTTATTCTGCTGAAGTTTTTAACAGTTGTATTTCTTTTTCAGAATCTCTGTGAGTTCGGGAACATAATTGTCCACATTGCCAGCACCTAACACCACGAGGACATCGAAGTCGTGTTCGCGAACATAGTTGGGCAATTCTTCTTTGCAAACCATGTGCTTCTCCATATCTGGGCGAAGATTGTCGAAGATGAGCTGGCTTGTTACGCCAGGAATAGGTTGTTCGCGAGCAGGATAAATTTCAGTGAGCACAACCTCATCGAGCAATGACAGACTTGCTGCAAAATCTTTGTAGAAGTCACGTGTGCGAGTGAACAAATGTGGTTGGAATATCGCACTCAACTTGTGTCCGCTGAATACTTCGCGCAAACTCAGTATGCTTTGTTTGATTTCTGCGGGGTGGTGTGCATAATCGCTCAAGAATACGATGCGGTCGTTCTTCAACTTGAAGTCGAAGCGGCGATCCACTCCGCTGAATGTCAGCATTCCGCGGTGTATTTCTTCCGCCGTAGCTCCTGCAATCTGTGCCAAAGCCATGGCGGCAATGCCGTTGTCAATGTTGATGCTGACGGGAACGCCCAGTTCCACATCCTTGATGTTTTCAAATGGCGATACAAAGTCGAAGATGATACGGCCGTTACCGATGCGTAAATTCTCGGCATGGAAGTCGCCCTCTGTACGGCTATAGCTGTAAACGCGCACGCCCTTTTGAGGGTTGGCTTTCATCTTTAAATCCGTGTGCACGATGAGTGCGCCTTCGGGCTGGATAAGCTCCGTGTAGTGGCGGAAGCTTTCGAGGTAGGCTTCTTCTGTACCGTAAATGTCGAGGTGGTCAGCATCTGTTGATGTGATTACACTCGCAAAGGGACGCAAATGGTGGAAAGAACGATCGAACTCATCTGCTTCGATCACCACAAAGGGACTCTTAGGGTTGATGAGGTAGTTAGTGCCGTAGTTCTTTGTGATACCACCGAGAAAAGCGTTACATCCCACATGGCTCTCATAGAGCAGGTGAGCTGTCATGGCTGTTGTGGTGGTTTTTCCATGTGTTCCAGCCACACAGAGCCCTTTCATCTGCTTCGTCAGAGTGCCGAGCACTTGGGCGCGCTTATGTATCTCAAATCCATTCTCGCGAAACCACACAAGCTCTTTGTGTTCGGCAGGAATGGCAGGTGTGTAAACCACCAGTGTTGTTTGCGGGTCGCGACATTCGGCAGGAATGAGGTCGACATTCTCCTCGTAGTGGATTTGTGCACCCTCTTCGCGGAGCCGTTCTGTAAGTTCGGCGGGCGTTTTGTCGTAACCGCCAACGAAAATTCCATTGTGAAGGAAATAGCGCTCCAAGGCGCTCATGCCGATGCCGCCTGCACCGACGAAATATACTGATTTGATTTCTTGCATGATGATATGTGATGATTCTCGAGCGGGAGTTCCGCGAGAAACTTATTGTTGTGCTAATTTCAGAACCTCGTCGGCAATGTCGGAGGCTGCATTGGGGCGCGCCAGGAGCAGAATGTTTTTACTCAGCGTTTTCAAGCGTTCATTGTCGCTCACAGTGTTAATTGCCAGTGGCAGCAAGGTGCGCTGCGCCTCATCGTCCTTGACATAGATTGCCGCATCTTTTTGCACAAGAGCGAGCGCATTTTTTGTCTGATGGTCTTCAGAAACATTGGGCGAAGGTACGAGTATCACGGGCTTACCCAAAAGGCAGAATTCTGAGATACTTCCTGCGCCGGCACGACTGATGACCAAATCGGCAGCGGCATAAGCTGATTTCATGTCGGAAATAAAGTCCATCACTTTCAAGTTGTCTGGACACCCCGCTTTCTCTAATTCTGCGTGAATACTTTCGCTGTAGTATTTTCCAGTTTGCCAAATAAACTGGATACCAGTTTGGCGGCGGATGAGGTTTAAGTTTGTCAGAATGCTCTCGTTCACGGTGCGAGCACCGAGCGAACCGCCTACGATCAGAATCGTCTTCTTCCCAGCTTCCAATCCAAACTGCTGCAATGCGTCTTCCTTAGACATGCTCTTGTCGAGCAAGTTCTGGCGCACAGGATTCCCTGTAAACATGATTTTGTCAGCAGGGAAGAATCGCTCCATACCATCGTAAGCCACACAAATCTTTTTGGCTTTTTTCGCCAAGAGCTTATTGGTCACTCCCGCATAAGAGTTTTGCTCCTGCAAGAGGGTGGGGATGCCTGCTTTTGCAGCCATGTTGAGTGTAGGACCGCTAGCATATCCGCCTACGCCTACAGCCACTTGCGGCTGAAAGTCCTTGATGATTTGCTTCGCCATGCGCTGGCTCTTCATGATTTTCAGTAGTACACTGATGTTTTTCAACAGGTGTTTGCGGTCGAAACCTGCGATGGGCAATCCTTTTATCTCGTAACCAGCAGCTGGAACACGTTGCATCTCCATTCGTCCTTCTGCACCTACAAAAAGGATTTTGGCATCGGGGCGCTTCTCTCGGATGGCGTTGGCAATAGAGACTGCGGGAAAGATGTGTCCTCCCGTGCCGCCACCGCTGATAATAACTCTTAATTCATCCATTTTAAGCATTCTATATATTATCTTGCAAATGTAACGTATGAGAGGCGAAAAACAAAACAAATGCTGCTTTTTTATTAATGTGTATGTGGCAGTTGTAAAATGGTATTTGCAAGTGGGGTAGAGACTTGTTTTTGCTGCCCAAAGACAAAAGAGGTGTTTTATTGTCTAAAAAGGAACTAAAAATGAAGCTATATATGTAAAAAAATAAGTCTGTTAGTTCTTGTGCTAAATCTGACTTTTATATACTCGAAAAGCCTTTTTCTGTTGATCGTTTTTTTAGAGGTATAGTGTGTTTTGCTTATGGAGGAAAGATGTAAGTGTGTACCTTTGACTCTTTATCTTTTAGCTGTTTTAAGGCGGAATAAAGGTGCTGGGAAATACAATAAGGCTATCGGCTGACATCCTTATTGCGTCAGTTGATAGCCTTATTGTGCCAGCTGACATCCTTATGCGAGCAACGGTGGTGCTAAGGCTGTCGGCTTATGGTTTTGGAAAGTAAATGTTTGTTTGCAGCGTATTGAAAGTTAACTCAGAGAGGTGGGTTGGAGCTGTTATATCATTCGGTGTTTCTTCAGTTCTGTGACTGTTTGGAGCAATTCTTCGTACCACTCCTTGCCGAAGCGAAGAATGAGCGGTTCTTTCAAGAATTCGTAAACACGAAGTCTTAACTCTCGCCCCTTACGGCGAGCAGGTTCGCAAACGCTCCAGCGGTGGTAGTTCAGTCCGATGGTGTTCGCGCCTAAATATTTTTCGCGAATGGGATATAGATAGCAAGAAATGGGTTTGCTCCATTGTGTGCGCCCTTGGCGGAAAGCACGATCCGTCGTGCAGAAACAACAGCCATTTTCGTGGCAGGTGAAAACACAATCCTTGCCATTGACGATGGAAGTGACCAAATCTCCATCTTGATCAACATACGCTACGCCTTGTTCGCGAATCACTTCGCGCGCCTTCTCCGTTAGTTCGTTTTCCACCTCTGGTAATACATTTTCCAGTTCGCCCACTTCCTCTTCTGTGAGTGGCGCACCAGAATCGCCCTCTACGCAGCAGATACCCTTACAAGCATCGAGATCGCAACAAAAATATTCGGTGATAATATCGGGAGAAAGAACAACGTTTCCTACTTGGATAATGTGAAGCATTTTTACCAATTTATGGGAGTTATATTGTGTTGGATGAGATAGTCGTTACAGAGCGAAAAATGGTGGTTGCCGAAGAAGCCACGATACGCCGAGAGAGGCGAAGGATGCGCACTCGTTAGAACCAGATGGCGCTGGCGATCGACAATTGCTCCTTTGTGTTGAGCGTAACTACCCCACAAGAGGAACACCAAGTTCTCGCGTTCATCGGAAAGCAGACGCACAACTGCATCTGTAAAAGTTTCCCAGCCTTGCCCAGCATGACTGGCTGCTTGGTGAGCACGCACCGTTAGCGTGGAGTTGAGGAGCAAAACGCCTTGTTCGGCCCAACGGCGCAGACTTCCCGTGGCGGGAGCTGGACGATGCAGGTCGCCTTCGATTTCTTTGAAGATATTTTGCAGCGAAGGCGGCCACTGTACGCCATCGGCCACACTGAAACACAGTCCTTCAGCCTGTCCTTCTTCATGATAGGGGTCTTGGCCGAGAATCACTACCTTCACCTTGTCGAAAGGGCAAAGGTTGAAGGCGTTGAATATCTGATTACCAGGAGGGTAGCACGGCCCTGTGGCGTACTCTTTGCGAACAAACTGGGTGAGCCGACTAAAATAGGGCGCATCAAATTCACTTTGGAGTTTTTCTCCCCAAGAGGGGGCTATCTTTACTTGCATACACTCTTTTATTGGCGAAGGTACAATTTTGTTTCTATATTTGCTGTAACAGCTGGTATGTTTTGTTTTGTTGGTTGAGAGGCCTTTTTGCTCACTTAAGGTGATAATCTATTGTCTTCTTTACGGAAAATACTACCTTTGCAGCTGTACTCTTGAAAATCAATAGAAATAAAAAATATCTATACAAAACATTTATGAAGAAGTTATTACTCTTATCGTTGGCTATGATGCTGGCGCTTTCTTCTCAAGCTATCCGCCCGCGCCACATGGCGTTTCCTTACGCGCAAAGTGATGGCACTAGCTTGATGGCTTACAAGCATGGTGATGGTTTTTATGCCTTCTCCACTTCTTTGGACGATTTGGTGCTTGTGCCCAATGCTTCTGGTGATCTCTGTTATGCTGTTCTCTTGGATGGCAAACTCGTGGCGTCTTCTATGATTGCTCACGAAGAAGGAGCTCGCACGGAAGCCGAGAAGCAGTTTATCGCTGCTCACCCTCTTACTCTGGCTGAAGCTGCTGAGGCAACAACTCCCGTGAGGCATCATGAGAATGAACCACGCAGGATAATTGGTGTTTCTACCAGTGATGGTCTGGGCAAATTTGGGCAGAGCGGCACTGGCGGTGTGAATAGTATTGGTAAATACACCATTCCTGTTATCATGGCGCAGTATCCCGACTTGAAATTCCAGCCTACAACGACCATCGAGAAGATGACTCGCTACTTCAATGAAAAGGGATATAAGGAAGAAGCACAGTGTAAGGGCTCTGCTCGTGACTACTTTCTGAGTCAGAGCAACGGTATGTTCGACCCAACATTTGAGGTTGTAGCCATTGTGACCGTTCCCCAAAGCTATAAATTCTATGGGAGCAACTCCGCACGAGGTGGCGATCAGAACGTCCCTCAGTTTGTAGCAGATGCTGTGGCAGCTGCTAAAGCAGCAGGCGTTGACTTCTCTAAATATATGGTAAATGGGTCTGTACCCCTTGTGAGCGTTCTTTATGCAGGTCCAGGTGAGGCTACAGAAGGCGGTAATGGTGCCGACTATATTTGGCCGCAAGAGTTCGATATCAATAAGAACATGAGCGGTTTCCATTTCAATTCTTATTTCGTGGGTAATGAGCTTGACCACAACCGCACCTTGATGGGTATGGGTGTGTTCTGCCACGAATTTGGTCATGCACTGGGTTTGCCCGACTTCTATGCAACCAACGGAAGCTATAGTCACGACGATGCTTTCGGTGCGTGGTCTATCATGGACGGTGGCGCTTTCGTTAATGGCGGACGTGCTCCTGAAGGCTACACGGCTTACGAACGTAGCGTTATGGGTTGGCTCAAAATCAAAGAACTGACCGATCCGCAGGATGTTACCCTTGACTCCTATGACACTGAGGACGGACAGCAGGCCGTGCTGATTCGCAATAGTAGCAAAGAATATTTCATCTTGGAGAACCGTCAGCCTGGAACGTGGTATCCTGCTAATCAGGGAAGCGGTTTGTTGCTAACGCGCATTGCTTATAATGCACAAGAGTGGAACTGGAATATTCCCAACAATGTGCAGACCAAAAAGCGCGCAATGGTGGTGACGGCTAACGGTGAGAAACTTTACTATAATGCTAATCAAGCTAACCTCTACGGAAATGGTGTGAACGAGATTAAGTCGTTCCCGCTTTTCGATGGTTCAAAACTGGGAACAAAACCTGTTACCAGTATTACGAAAGTGGGAAAACAGATCAAGTTTAGCTTTATGGCTGATTTGGATACTATCTACTCTGAACCTTTCGCTAAAGACCTGGGCAAATTCACGGTTCAAGATGTAAGTTTGTCGGAAGGTGTCACTAAGGTGTGGCGATTCCAATCCTACTATGGTGCAAAGGGTTCGGCGCATGTGGGTAGTAAGAACTATGCGGCTGAGAGCTGGCTCCTTTCTCCTGTGATCGACTTGAAGTATTGCCAGAATGCAAAACTCTTCTTCAAACACTCTACAAAGCTCTTCGGCGGAAGCAATGACCAAATCACGCTTTGGGTGCGTGAAAACGAAAGCGACACTTGGAAGCAAGTGACCGATATTACTTATCCCACCTCAGATTGGAGTTTTATCGATGCCGCTCCGCTGGGTGTTTCTCTGGCTGAGTACGACGGCAAAACCGTACAACTCGGTTTCAAATACAGCAGTACCGATCAGGCTGCTCCCACATGGAATATCAAGAACCTCTTGCTTACAGGAAAGAACACTACGCCTACAAGCGTCCAGACAGTGCCAAATATGGTTCCTTCCACGCGTGTGGTGTACGATCTCCAAGGTCGCCGCGTTGAGAATCCCACTAAGGGCCTCTATATCGTGAACGGCAAGAAAGTTCTCTTCTAAGTTTTAACGGGTTATTCCGTAACAGAACATTTGTTTATAAAGGCTGCCGCCTACTCTTCAACAGAGTGCGGTAGCCTTTTCTTTTGCTCCGGTCTTATCTGTTGTCTTAGCGCGCAACTCCTGGCAAGAGTCTTTGAAACTTTTCTCTATCGGGAAAAACGCATAAAGTGTGCTTCTTCATAAATATCCTTATTGTGTTTTCAGCTACAATAAGCCTGTCAGCTGACAGAATAAGGTTATCAGCCAGCAGCCTTATTGTAGCTGAATGCGCAATAAGAAAACTAAAATAGTGAGAGTACACTCCTTTCCCTATGTTTTGTTTTTTTGTTGTCACGTCGTAACGTTGCCACAATTGTAAGGTAACTAATTGAACGAGTATGTGTTGTGCGTGTGACGACGGTGTGATAACAAAAGATGAGACAGATTTTGTTGTTACGCCCATAAATATTTGTTTATCAATATGTTTTATATTCTGTGACAACGTGACAACAAAAAACTAAGTTTTATCAGATAGGAGAGGAGAAGAGAACTCCCTCCACGGCTTGTAGAGCAACACCGTTTTCGGCATGTTCTGTAGAGTTATTTCTCTCTCTCGTGTTCCAAAGTGGGTGGAGTTGTCGTTTTTTACTTAAAAAACTGAGCAGATAATTTTCTATTTTACTTCCTTATTTTGTAATAATTTGTTACCGAAACGTAGGTTTTTGTTCGTTCATACCTCAAGTCGCTAAACCTGTTGAGCATCGGGGTGTTCTTCTACTTTTTGCTATATTTAAGGTGTGGTTCAGAAAAATAGCACTAATTTTGCGCCCGAAAAAAATAAATAGCGCAACATGTCAGACCCCAAAAACTTAGTTATCGTTGAGTCTCCCGCAAAAGCAAAGACCATAGAACGCTTTCTCGGCAAGGACTTTAAGGTGATGTCCAGCTTTGGACACATTCGCGATTTGAAGAAGAAAAATTTCGGAGTTGACTTAAAAAGTTTCGAGCCACAATACGAAATCCCTGCTGATAAGAAAAACGTTGTTAAAGAGCTTCGCGCCCAAGCCAAAAAAGCTGAAACCATCTGGCTTGCATCCGATGAGGACCGCGAAGGAGAGGCCATCAGTTGGCACTTGGCAGAGATTCTGAAACTTGACCCTAAGAGTGCAAATCGAATTGTATTCCACGAAATCACCAAGTCTGCCATACTCAACGCTCTCGAACATCCGCGCCACGTTGATCTCAACCTTGTTGATGCTCAGCAAGCGCGCCGCGTGCTCGACCGCTTGGTAGGTTTCAAACTTTCTCCCGTCCTTTGGCGAAAAGTGCGTCCGAATCTTTCTGCAGGTCGTGTGCAGAGTGTGGCCGTTCGCCTAATTGTGGAGCGCGAGCGTGAGATACAAAATTTTGAGAGTCACGCCAGTTATGCTGTTAGTGCTTTGTTTGAGCTACCCAATGGAGCAGCACTGAAAGCAATGCTTCGCAGTCATTTCACGACGAAAGAAGAGGCGCGTGCTTTCTTGGAGAGCTGCAAAACAGCCGAATTCCATATTGACAGCGTCACCACCCGTCCCACAAAGCGCACACCGGCTCCTCCTTTCACCACTTCAACGTTGCAACAGGAGGCAGCGCGCAAACTTGGATTCCCCGTTGCGCAAACGATGCGCGTGGCACAAGGTCTCTACGAACGCGGTCTTATCACCTATATGCGTACCGACTCTATGAATCTGAGCGACTTATGTTTGAACACTTGCGGCCCAGTGATTGAGAAGATGGCGGGGAAAGAGTACCACAAACGCCGCACTTATCATACCAGTGCTAAGGGAGCGCAGGAAGCCCATGAGGCAATTCGCCCTACACACATGGACAGCGAGGAAATCACGGGTACTGCTCAAGAGAAGCGTCTCTATAGCCTTATTTGGAAACGTACTATTGCGTGCCAAATGGCCGATGCAGAGCTGGAGAAGACAACCGTCGAAATCAGTATTAGCACCAATGCTGACGAACGTTTTGTTTCGACAGGAGAGGTTGTGAAGTTTGATGGTTTCCTCCGCGTTTATCGTGAGAGCCACGACGAAGAAAATAATGAAGAAGAGGAAAAGCTGCTCCCGAAAATGAGTGAAGGCGACGTGCTGAAACGCCAAGAAATTGTTGCGCAAGAGCGTTTCACTTCTGCTCCGCTTCGCTATAATGAAGCATCCCTCGTACACAAACTCGAAGAACTTGGTATTGGGCGTCCCTCTACCTATGCTCCGACAATTTCCACCATACAGCAACGCGAATATGTTGCCAGAGGCGATAAGGCAGGCGAAAAGCGAAAAGTGAATGTGCTCAAACTGAAAGATAATCGCATCAGCGAATCGAATCCGCAAGAAACGTTCGGCTCTGAAAAGAAGAAGCTCATTCCAACAGATATGGGTCTTGTTGTGAACGATTTTCTTACAGAGTTCTTCCCTGAAATTATGGACTATAACTTTACAGCCAAAGTGGAAAAAGATTTCGACCATGTGGCTGAAGGAAAGGAGAACTGGCATGAACTGATGCGCAACTTCTACGCCAGCTTTGAACCGCAAGTGGAGAAGATTCTCAATGAGAAAACAGAGCATAAAGTGGGCGAACGAGAACTCGGCATTGATCCCACAACGGGAAAAACAATCAGCGTGAAAATTGGTCGTTTCGGCCCAATGGTTCAGTTGGGCACGGCGGACGAAAGCGAGAAACCTCTCTTTGCATCTCTCCATGCCGACCAAAGCATAGAGACAATTACGCTCGAAGAGGCATTGGACCTCTTCAAGCTTCCGCGCACTTTGGGCGAGTTTGAGGATAGTCCCGTCGTTGTGAATACGGGTCGCTTCGGACCTTATGTGCTTCATAACAAAAAATTCTCTTCCATTCCCGCGGGAGAAGATCCTCTCAATGTCACCCTGGAGCGCGCCATCGAAATCATACAAGAGAAGCGCGCAGAGGAAGCAAAACGCCACATCCTGACGTTTGAAGCAGAAGGCATCGAGGTCTTGAACGGGCGGTTCGGTCCTTTTATCAAGTATGAGGGTAAGAACTATAAAATCCCCAAGGCGCAACACGAAACAGCTGCTAAACTAACGCTGGAAGATTGTAAGAAAATCATCGAAGCCGAAAGCAGCAAGCCTGCAAAAACCACCTCTCGCCGTACGCGTCGATGAAAGCCATCATTCTCATTGGCTATATGTGTGTCGGGAAGACCACAATAGGCAAAGAATTAGCCAAACGCCGTGGGCAGATGTTCTACGACCTTGATTGGTATATCGAAGAACGCTTCCGCAAACGTGTTCCCCAGATTTTCGCTGAAGAGGGTGAGGAAGCGTTCCGCAAGAAAGAGCGCAATATGCTCCACGAAGTGGCCGAATTTGAGAACGTCGTAGTGAGTTGTGGAGGCGGAACACCTTGTTTCTTCGATAACATCGACTACATGAACCAAGCAGCAGAGGTGATCTATCTCAAAGCCTCTCCCGAAACCATCCTTTCCCATCTAAAAATCAGCAAAGGGAAGCGACCCTTACTGGAAGGAATGAGTCCCGAGGAGCTGCAAACGTTTGTGACAGATCAAATACAGGCACGTGAGGATTTCTACCTCCGTGCTCGCCACGTGGTTGATGTAGATGTGCTCGACTCGGCCGAAAAGATCAACCGCTTGGTGGAACTCATAGAAACAGAAATCAAATAAGAACAAAACATACTATACTCTACCGAAAGAATGAAGAAATGGAGAATTGAAGACTCGGAAGAGCTCTACGGCATCAAAGGCTGGGGAGTGAGTTACTTCGGAATCAACGATAAAGGTCACGCCTATGTTTCACCACGTAAGAACGATGTGAAAATCGACTTAAAGGAAGTGGTCGACGATTTGAATGAGCGCGATATTACAGCTCCTGTTCTCTTGCGTTTTCCTGACATTTTGGATAATCGTATTGAGAAAACGTCCGAATGCTTTAATATCGCTGCAAAGGAGTACAACTTCCAAGCTGAACACTTTATCATTTTCCCCATTAAGGTGAATCAGATGCGCCCTGTTGTGGAGGAGATTATCAGCCACGGCAAGAAGTACAACCTCGGATTGGAGGCAGGTTCAAAGCCGGAACTTCACGCTGTAGTAGCCACTAATATGGACTCCGATAGTCTCATTATTTGCAACGGCCATAAGGACCAAAACTACATTGAGTTGGCTCTGTTGGCTCAAAAGATGGGAAAGCGTATCTTTCTTGTTATTGAGAAATTGCCCGAATTGGAAATTATCGCTAAAACAGCCCAGAAGTTGGGCGTTCGCCCCAATATCGGTATCCGCATCAAGTTGGCTTCCAGCGGTGCGGGTAAGTGGGAAGAAAGCGGAGGCGATGCTTCTAAGTTTGGCCTCTCTTCTGCTGAATTGCTCGAAGCACTCGAATTGCTCGATAAGATGGAGATGCGCGACTGCTTGAAACTTATCCATTTCCACATCGGTAGTCAGATTACGAAGATACGCCGCATCTCTACAGCTTTGCGTGAGGCTTCTCAATTCTACGTACAGTTGCGCAATTTGGGCTTCGACATACAGTTTGTGGATTGCGGTGGCGGTCTCGGAGTAGACTATGACGGGACGCGTTCGTCCAATTCTGAGAGTTCGGTGAACTATTCTATTCAAGAATATGTTAATGACTGCGTCTACACCTTTGTGGATGCTGCCAATAAGAATAATATCCCTCATCCCAATCTTATTACAGAAGGCGGACGCAGCTTGACAGCGCATCACAGTGTGCTCATTCTCGACGTGCTTGAAAGCGTACACCCAACGATGATGTCTGATGATTTTGAAATTTCTGAATCGGATCATCAGCTCGTTAAGGACTTAAATGAGATTTGGGAAAAGCTGTCGCCTCGCTCCATGCTGGAAGATTGGCACGATGCGGAGGACATTCGCGAAGAAGCTCTTGATCTCTTCCGAATGGGTATGATAGATCTCAAGACGCGCGCGCAGATTGAGAGCATCTATTGGAGTATCACCAATGAGGTGGCCGAACTCGTTCACCATCAGAAGCATGTTCCCGATGAGCTTCGCGATATTGATAAGCGCATTGCAGACAAATATTTCTGCAACTTCTCTCTCTTCCAGTCGATGCCCGACAGTTGGGCGCTGGATCAAATCTTCCCCATTATGCCCATTGATCGCCTCGATGAGCGTCCCTCGCGCAACGCCACCCTTCAGGACATCACCTGCGACTCAGATGGAAAAGTGGGCACTTACGTTAACAACGGCCACCAAAAAACCTATCTGCCGCTCCACGCTATCCGCAATGGTGAGCACTACTATATAGGCGTGTTCCTCGTGGGAGCTTATCAGGAAATATTGGGTAATATGCACAATCTCTTCGGCGATACCAATGCCGTTCATATCAGTGTTAATGATGACAGTTATACCATTGATAAAACCATTGACGGAGAAACAGTGGCCGATGTGTTGGAGTATGTGCAATACGACCCCAAGCGCCTCGTTCGCCGCTTAGAGAGTTGGGTGAGCAAGGCTGTTGCTGAAGAAAAAATCACTACGGAAGAAGGCAAAGAGTTTATCTCCAACTATCGTGCAGGCCTCTATGGCTACACCTATTTGGAATAATTTCTTTCATCTTTATACTCATATCGGCGAACAGAGTCAGCAAAGAATTCTGTTCGCCGCTTTTGTTTATTCTAACAAAGGAATCACACTTTAATTTCATTATCTATAAATATATTATCTTTGCGCCCATTCTATTTTGCAAACATATAATAAGCAACAAATATGGAAAATAATGAAAAAACATTGTGGAAGATAGTGAAAGGATACTTCAATGCATTGCCCGATAAGGCGGAAGAAGCCAAAACGATAGAGCAAATCAGTAGTGGAGTTACCTTTCATGGCGCCAATCTTTGGGTATTGGTCTTTGCCGTCTTCATAGCTTCTTTAGGACTGAATGTGAACTCCACCGCAGTAATCATTGGTGCGATGCTTATCTCTCCCCTGATGGGTCCCATTGTTGGAATGGGATTAGGAATCGGTATTAGTGATTTGGCTCTGCTGAAGCGGTCAATCAAGAATTATCTTGTGGCGACAGGCATTAGCGTATTGACCGCCACACTCTATTTTCTTATAACACCACTCACTGAGGCGCAGTCGGAACTCTTGGCGCGCACATCGCCAACGCTCTACGACGTGCTGATAGCTCTTTGTGGTGGTGCAGCAGGTATCTTAGCGCTCTCAACGCGCGGCAGCGGGAATGTCATTCCAGGCGTGGCAATTGCAACAGCCCTTATGCCACCTCTCTGCACAGCAGGTTACGGACTTGCTATGGGCGAACCGAGTTTCTTCTTCGGGGCGTTTTATCTCTATTTTATCAACACTGTTTTCATTACCTTGACCACATTTGTTGGCGTGCGTATGTTGCGTTTCAAGCAAAAACAATTCATTGATGCAGCACGTATGGTCACTGTGAAGCGCTACATCATCGGAATCGTGGTACTCACAATGCTTCCCGCAGCTTATATGACTGTACAGATTATCCGACAAAGCGTGTTGGAAAACAATAGTAACCGTTTTGTTCGCAACGAACTCGCTTTCAAAGGTACACAGATTATCTCTCAACAGTTTGATACTAAACACAAGACGCTAAACATTGTTGCGGTAGGTAAAATTATTTCAAAAGAGGAAATAGCTAAAGCAGAAAAGATGCTGGAATCCTATAATCTCGAAGACTATAAGCTGCATATCATTCAAGGTTTGCAATCAGATAGTTTGCTTCTTGCAAATCAGCAATATAGTTATTCTTCAGGTAATACGCAAGCCAGTCAGCAAAAACTCATAGAGCAAGTTGCACAACTTGGAGAGCTAGAGCAACAACTCAACGCCTACCAACAATATGCTACACTCACCAAAGAGGTTCACACCGAACTCAAAGCTGTGTGCCCCTCAGCAAAGAGTATCAGTATCTCTCGTGTAACGGAAGCGAAGACTGATACCGCTGCCAGTCAAGAATATGTTATGGCCGTGGTGAATTGTCCGCGCGCTCTTAGCTCTCCAGATCGTCAGCGATTGCAAGAATGGCTAAAAGTACGAACTAAAGTAGATAGTTTGCGCGTCATAGTAACCTCCTTTTAGTTTTTTGCTTTGCTAAATCCTAAAAGAGCTTCCCTCTGTGAATGAACAAGGGAAGCTCTTTCTTTTGGTATGTTCGTGACTTCTGCTAAGGGGGCAAAAGAGCTTGCTTTATACTGATAATCTACTCAAAAATAATCATATTGCTCAACTGAAGGAAATAATCATTTGACCAGATATTTAGCGCGCTCGGTTGACGAACAAAAGGTAGAACATCGCTTTTGACTTGGTTTATATCGGCTGTAGATAGGCGTTCTTTTAGCTGTTCAAGAAAGGATTCTCTATTGATTGCTTTCTGATTAAACTGAAGTACACGTTCTTGCAAATGTGTGAAATTAAGAGGAACATTGTGGCGAACATACCATTCGAAGTCGTACCAGTCACGCCCTTTAACGCGGTTCTTCCAAACGCGATAAACCAAGGCGTGCATTTTCCCCGCAAACAAGTCTGGAAGAGTAAAGCAACGCGCCAAAAAAGATTCAGGCAGAAGGAGCAGTTTTTGTTCTGTGCGAAACTTCAAAGGCGGTTGAATGTCTACTTCAATTTTTATCTTGACCGACTTTTCTGTCTGAAAAGTGATGTCGTAAACGTCCGTATTATCTTTTAAGAAAGCAGACTCTACCTTTCCAAAGTGCTTTTTATCTTTCTTCTTTATTTCAACATCTCTGCCCACCATTGCAAATTCGTCAATGACAGGTTGGAAGTATTGTGAGAAATTGAAATCGGCATTTGGAGCAAGGAGGGAGAAGTCCATATCTTCCGAAAAACGCTGTAAGCCGTGGAAAATGCGGAGACAGGTGCCGCCATAGAAAGCTGCCACATCAAAGAATCCTCCGTGGTATAAACCTGCGAGAATGATTTGTTGATTCACTTCAAACACGGCATTGCGCTTTTGCTGTTCTGTCGACTGGTCGTAAGCCGTTAGCATCTGATTGTAAATATCGTTCATCGCTTCAAGTAATTTATAAGTGTTTGGACTGACTTCGCCTTTTTCCCGACTTCTACATATCTTTCAAAAATGCTTCTGTCCATATTGCGGAAATCTTCCATGTCCATTCGTATGTCTTCTTCTATGTATGTTTCAACATCCTTGAAGTATCTCAGATTTACCAGTGGCGAATGTGCGATCAGGTCGCAGAGAGCCTTTTCGGGAGTGGCCATTTTGAAAGCATAGTTTTGCTTATTGATAGAGGTTACTCCTATGTGGAAAGCGTCACGACTCATCGCGAAGTAATCAAAACGCCCAATAGGTGTGTCGAATATTCGAGAGTGCTTGATAGTCATTGACTGTGTCGTGTAAACTTCCTCTGGTATCAACCCATAATATCTTAATGCGGAAGACATCGACACATAAGATGGCGAATAGAGATGATTAGCAATCAATTCTGTTGAAAGTGCCACCCGCGATTCGGCTGGGGCAACAACATAGAGCCCTTTCTTGAGTCGGATGATTTTACCTCCTAACTCAAGATTGCGTACTTTCTGATTTCCTGCCTTCACCTCTGAAAACATTGAAGCGATCGTGGCAGTGCTTACAGGGATATTGCCAATTTGTTCTATGTTTGTAATCATAGTGCAAAAGTAGTCAAAATTTGAACAGCAAACTAATTATTTATTGTTTTTCTGTTCTGAATTTGACTGTTTTTCTTTGAAAAGCTATGCACGATGATGGATGTTTCAATCAGTGGGAGAGTATGAAAAAGTAGGGAGAAAGGAGTTTAGAAGAGCAAGATTAGTGGCAGCGTAAATACAATAAGGTTGTCAGCCAGCGTAATAAGGAAGCCAGCTGACAGCCTTATTCTGTCAGTCGACAGCCTTATTGTATTTGCGGGTAGGCGGAAGGAAGGAGGAAATGGTGTGGAGGTGTACTTCTCCTGTAGTTTGATTGTGTGTCGTCACGTCGTCACGTTGTCACGCTCGATGGTTAAAGTGTTGAAATCGTTTGTGTTATGTGTGTGACAACGTGGTGACAACAAAAATGAGAAAGAAAAGTTGTTGTCACGCATTTAAGATGTTGGTTGTCAGAAGGTTTTGTTTATCTGTGACAACGTGACAATGAAATAACGTTTTTTATAGGGAGTGAAATAGAAGTATTGGTTTCGTGTATGCAGAAGTTAGAAGAGCGTGGGTTCGTCTTCGGGTAGTAGTTTGTAGCTTCGGCGGTGGTAGGGAGAGCAGCCATGGCGGCGAATTCCTTCGCGATGTAGGGCTGTGGGGTAGCCGGCATTGTGATCCCAACCATAGAAGGGGAACTCTTCGTGGAGTTTCTGCATGTAGTCGTCGCGGTAAGTTTTGGCCAAGATAGAGGCGGCTGCTATCGACTCGTATTTCGCATCGCCTTTGACGATGGTTTGGTGTGGCGTAGTGCCGTAGGGGAAAAATTTGTTGCCGTCAACAATGATAAATTCAGGACGTACCTGTAGTTGATCCAAGGCGCGGTGCATAGCCAGAATAGAAGCCTGGAGGATGTTGATACGGTCGATTTCCTGCGGTGTGACAATGCCAATGGCCCAAGCTATTGCGTCGCGCTCTATTTCTTCACGCAATCGGTAGCGCTTGTGGGCGGAGAGCTGCTTAGAATCGTTGAGTCCTTCATAGTGATAGTCCTCGGGGAGAATCACTGCCGCGGCATAAACGCTACCCGCCAGACACCCGCGACCAGCTTCGTCGCAACCGGCCTCGAGAGGATATGTGCTGAAATGAGAAGCAAGCATGGATTTTGTTTTTCAAAAGAAACCGCGAACCAAGAGGGTACGAAAGAATTGTACCTATTGGTCGCGGAAGATCTGTGGATAAGAAATGGAAATTATTCTACGCGTACGGCAGTGCCAGAACATACCACCATCAGCATAGAACCCTTAGCACCTACGGTTTCGTAGTCGAGGTCGATGCCTACAACAGCGTTAGCTCCCATGGCGGCAGCGCGTTCGCGGATTTCTTGTAGGGCTGTTTCCTTGCCTTCTTTGAGCACCTCTTCGTAAGAACCTGCGCGGCCACCGAAGAAATCGCGTAAGCCGGCGAAGAAATCGCGCACGACATTTGCGCCGATAATGGTTTCAGAGGTTACGATACCTAAATACTGCTGGATAGTGTGTCCTTCAATTGTTGGAGTTGTAGTGAGTAACATGATTGTATGAGGTATTGTGCAGCAGTGCTGCGGTTAAAACATTTTTCTTACTCTTTCGATGCCCGCTATGAGTGTATCTACTTCGGCCTGTGTGCTATAGAGGGCGAAACTGGCACGGCACATTCCTTCCACGCCATAATGCTCCATGACGGGTTGTGCGCAGTGGTGCCCTGTGCGGATAGCGATGCCGAGGCGGTCGAGTAGGGTACCGATGTCGAGCGGGTGAATATCGCCCACGTTGAATGCCACAACGGCATCTTTCTCCTCGCTGGTGCCGTAGAGGCGAATACCTTCAATCTGGCTCATTTGCTGCATAGCATAGCGCGTGAGAGCTTGTTCGTGAGCATGAATCTTGTCCATGCCGATAGAGTCGACATAGTCGAGCGCAACGGCCAAGGCGTGTGAGCCGACATAGTCGGGCGTGCCTGCTTCAAATTTGTAGGGGAGTTTCTCGTAAGTGGTGTGTTCGAACGTTACGCGGCTAATCATTTCTCCACCGCCTTGATAGGGCGGCATCTGCTCCAATAGCGATTCGCGACCGTAGAGAACACCAATGCCGGTAGGGCCGTAAACTTTGTGACCACTGAAGGCGAGGAAATCGCAATCGAGATCTTGAACATCTACATTGAAATGGGGAACACTCTGTGCGCCGTCTACGAGGATATGTGCCCCGTGTGCATGAGCGATGCGCCCCATCTCTTTAACAGGATTGACCGTTCCGAGCGTGTTGCTAACATGAGCCACGCAAACGAGGCGCGTGTGTTCGGTGAAGAGTTTTTCATACTTCTCCATCTCAATCTCTCCTTTCTTGTTGAAAGGGATCACTTTGATTCGACAGTCTTTGCGTTCACACAGCATTTGCCACGGCACAATATTGGAATGGTGTTCCATTTCGCTGATGAGGATTTCATCGCCTTCTTTCAAAAATGCCTCGCCATAGGAACTGGCCATGAGGTTGAGGCTTTCAGTTGTGCCGCGCGTGAAGAGGATTTCTGATGTGGAGTGGGCGTTGATGAACTGACGAACGCGCTCACGAGCGTTTTCGTGAAGTTCGGTTGCTTTCTGGGAAAGGTAGTGTACGCCGCGGTGAACATTGGCGTTCACGCTCTGATATTCCTCTGAAATAGCATCAATGACACACTGCGGTTTTTGCGTAGTGGCCGCATTGTCTAAATAAATCAACGGACGATTATAGACCATTCGGGAGAGAATTGGAAAGTCGGCCCGAACTTTCGAATCAATATATGTATTCATTTCTTTAATGTGCTAATGTGGGGAATGTGGAAATGTGCTAATGTGCTAATGTGGGGAATGTGCTAATGTGAGAAAAGTGGGAATGTGTTAATGCGAGGAATGTGCTAATATGGGAATGTGCTAATGTGCTAATGCTGTAGCCCGTAGGTTCATTAGCACATTTTCTCATTAGCACATTAGCACATTATATTAGCATTAAAACAAAAAAGTTTAATTACAGATGTCTTGCATCTTGCAGCCGTCGCAATGACGCAATTCTCCGCGAAAACGGAGTTCAACCAAATGGGAGAGGCGTTCCCGCAAAGGTTCGAGCGTGACGTGTTGAAGAACATCGTTAATGAAAGCGTGCTGGAGCAATAGGCGGGCTTCCTGTTCGGGAATACCCCGCTGACGCATATAGAAAAGTGCATTTTCATCGAGCTTTCCAACCGTAGATCCGTGATTACACTTCACATCATCTGCGTAGATTTCGAGCATGGGTTGAGCATAAGCACGGGCGTCCGGACTGACACAAAGGTTGGAGTTTGTTTCCTGAGAGGCCGTTTTTTGTGCGCCTGCTTGAACGAGAACTTTTCCTGCAAAAGCGCCTACGCTTTTGTCATCGAGTACGTATTTGTAGAGTAAGTCGCTGGTGCACTCTTCGGCGTTGTGGTCAATGAGGATATTATTGTCCACGTGTTCTTGTGCATTTGCAATCACTGCGCCATAAGCATTGATGGCGGCGTGGCGCCCAACGAGGTGAACGTCCATCAAGTTGCGCGTTGTGCCGTTATGGAGAGTCATGCCGTTGAAAGTTACTTCGCTCCGCTCCTGCTGCTCTATGTACATATTGCTGAGGTGCGTATGTGTGTCAGCCGTTTCTTCTAACGAATAGAGATGCAGTTTTGAATTTTTCCCTGCAAAGATTTCAACGACTTGCGTTGTGAGGCTGCGTTGCTCTGTGGGGCTTTCATCGCAAAAGAGAATTGTACCTTCTGCTCCCTCTTCTGCCACGATGAGAACGCGGCGGTTCGACATAAAATCAATAGTGGCCGCACTGACATTGACTATTTGCAGCGGGCGTTCCAGTTTCTTACCAGCAGGGATATGAATCAAAATCCCATCTTGTGCCAGCATCGTGTTTAGCTCCGATACAGCGTCGCGTTGCTGGGTGGCCAAGCGATTGTAGTAGGGTTTGATGAATTCTGCATTTTCTCTGAAAGAAAGTTTTGCAGGAACCACAGTGTCGTTGACCACGTAAGCCACATCGGCACTCATCTTAGGAATGCTGCAACGATAAACTTCGTAGGGATCAACACTTAGCGGAATCCGTTTGAGATTCAAACCATAGTCGGGTGCTAAAACCTTTTCTAAGTCGGTGTATTTATAACGCTCCACTTTCTGTGTAGGAAGTCCGTGCTGCTGCAAGTTGTCGAAAGCAGTTTGTCGTTCTGCATTCATTACCGGGCAGGAACCTTCCTCAATCACAGTACGCTGCGAAGCGAACAAGTCCAGATATTGTTGGATGGCACTCATTGTTTTTCTGCTTCTTCAATAATCCATTCGAAACCTTTCTCCTCGATGTCGTAACCCAGTTGGGCACTGCCGCTACGCACAACTCGTCCGTTGACAAGAACGTGAACGAAATCGGGCTTGAGATAGTCGAGCATACGCTGGTAGTGGGTGATGACCATGGCGCTCGTCTTCTCCGTGCGGAGTTGATTAAAGCCCTCTGCCACAATGCGCAATGCATCCACATCGAGTCCAGAGTCAGTCTCGTCGAGAATACTGAAAGTGGGTTCGAGTACTGCCATTTGGAATATCTCGTTGCGCTTGCGCTCACCGCCACTGAAGCCCTCGTTCACACCACGTCCCATGAAATGAGCATCGAGTCCAACGAGTTTGCGTTTCTCACGCAAGAGTTTAAGAAAATCGCTCGCGCTCATAGGCTCTTGACCGAAATAGGTGCGTTTTGCATTGACGGCGGCACGCATGAAGTTGGTCATAGAAACTCCCGGAATCTCTGTAGGAGCTTGAAAAGACATGAAAATGCCCTCATGGGCGCGGTCTTCAGGCTTCATAGCTAAAAGATCCTTACCATTGAAACTGATGCTGCCTTCTGTGACTTCGTATTTAGGGTTGCCCACCAGTACGTTCGACAAGGTAGACTTGCCAGAACCATTTGGGCCCATAAGGACGTGTACTTCACCATCATTGATGGTTAAGTTAACTCCTTTAAGAATAGCTTTTCCCTCCACTTCTGCATGGAGATTTTTTATTTCGAGCATGACTTATTTTATATAGATGTATATTATATGCAAAAATAGAGATAAAAAACTGTACGACAAAATACGCACCAAAAGGCTCTGCTGTAATTAGAAGGTAATATGGCAAAGAAAACAAATAAAAAAATGCGAAGAATGTGAAGAATAGTTGCATAATGAAAAAACTATCTTTATATTTGCCACGGGACTATTTTAAGAATAGAGAGTCTCTAACAAAACACTACTAACAATATCTAACACTTATCCCTATGAAACATTTCTATTCGAGGACTGCAATGCTGCTGGCAATGTTTTTTGCCTGCATTGTAGCTAGTGCTCAGACCGTTTATTCGGCTGTAGGGTTTGGCGAGGGTAATTATCTCAAGACGATAACCCCTGGTCAGAAGGTCTGCTTGCAGGCGGCCCGTGCTTCATCTACTTGCGTGCTGGATACAGCCCTTACGGAGAATTTGAAGACTGCAATTACCGATAATGGTGTGTGGGAATTTCAAGTTGCCAATGAGGCTACAAACCAGTACTATCTCTTCAATCCTGCCAGTGGCAAGTATTTAGGTCTCGGCACGAATGAAGATGGTTACGCATTCTTCACTATGAAAGCTTCACAGCGTAATGCGGAAGCCTTCTATGTGAGAACTTCTGAAAACTATGCTAATGCTGCCGCAGTTCCTGCCGATGCAGATTGGGGAGCAGTTACTTTTGATTCTTATCCAGGTGCTCTTATTTTTACGTTCTCTGATTGGGGCGCTCCAACGAAATCTGTCCACTATCAGATGTTTGCCGCTCCTGGGAAAGCTACTGGCTTCACCAATCAGAGTCAATCCAATTGCTGGTATGCCTATGCTGTTGAAGAGGTGAAGGGACTTGATAAACTTTCAGCTGTCTTTAACCAATACTTTCCTGCTGGTACTAACGATGAGTTTGTGGCAGGTTCTGAACCTGGTAATATCCCGCAAGATAAGTTTGACGCTTTGCAGGAAGTTTTCGAACGTGCACAACAACTCATCAACGAGTCAAGCACCAACGTGGAAGCTTGTAACAAAGCTTGTGTTGACATAGAAAAAGCTTACAAGGCAGCCCGCGCAAGCATTATCCCATTTACTGAAGGCTACTATTTCATTGTGAACAATAGCGGAGATGCTGCTGGTATGTTTGAAACTAATAATGAGATGCACTTTAATAAGGCATCTTGGACACGTCCCGAGCATCCTACAGCAAATGATATGGCCTATATATGGAAGCTTGTTCCAGCTAATAGTACTCCCAATAATTTCTATCTCCAGAATTACCTGACAGGTAATTATACAGGTTTTATCAATGCTTTTTCAACCGTTATTCCGACGGTCACTGAGAAAAACCAAATCTATGAGATCTTTAATTTCCCAGGTCAAAAGGGTTACTTCGCACTTCAGGCACAAGGCTCTGAAATGCTGATTCATGCAAATACGAGCGGTGCTAATACTGTTGTGTTCTGGGATTCTTCTCATAAGAATTCAGCTTGGCAGCTTTTCCGTATCTCTCAAGAAGACGTTGATGCCCTTCAGGCTGCTCTCGAACAAGAACAGGCTAAGAAGCATCTGACAGAACTCTACGAACAAGCTTCTGGATACTATCAGAAAGGTTTGGCCTATAGCTCCGCCGCCACTGTTGGTGATTATCCTGCCACGGTTGATGGTTTAGTGACAAAGGCTGCTCAACTATCTACTAATGCGCAAGAACCGAGCGAAGGTCCTATTGCTGGTCTCGTTGATGGCGACTTAAAGACATTCTTCCATACGGCTTGGAGCGTTGCCCTACCCGATGTTAAATACGCCTGTCTGACAGCTGATCTCGAAAAAGCTGTTGGTGCAATCACACTGAAGTATGCTAAGCGTTACAATGCCAATCCAGGCGGTTTGCCCTTAAAGGTTCGTGTTTTCGCTTCTAACGATTCGATCAATTGGGTAGAACAATCTTTGGTTTCTTTCTCCTTTACAGATTCTGCCACTATTGATAATACAAAAATTGCCAACTATATTGGCCGTACATCTGTAGCCTTTAAAGATGGAGAGAAGTATCGCTATGTTCGTTTGCAGGTGGAGAGTAATCTCGGTAGTGCTCGTGCAAAAGGTAATCTCTATTTCTATCTCGGTGAACTTCGTATCTATGAAGCTGCGTATGATAAAGACCACTCATTGGCTGAAAATGTAGATCAAACCGTTCGTAAGAACTTTGTAGATCAGCTCACAGCTGCTGCCACAGCTATAGCTTCTGGCACTGCAACACAGGCAGGTGTCGATGCTCTCAAGGCTGCTTTTGAAGCCTATAAGGCCGTTTATCCAGATCCCGCAGCATTGAAGGCAGAGATTGCTAAGTTGAAGACTCTTGCTAATGCAGCTGTAGAAGGCGACAACTTTGGTGAATACACTGCTGGAGCTAAGGATACTTTCCAAGCTGCTTTAGATGCTGTTGCAAACCACGTTGACGACTATAAAACAATGGCACTCCTCGAGAATGCTAAGTCTCAACTTGCTGAGGCCGCTAAGGCTTTTGATGCAGCGCTCCACAAACCAGCAACGGGCGACATCGTATTCTTCCGCGCCAACTCTACTACGGCTTCTGTCAACAAGCAGTTTGTTTATGCAGGAAGCAACAGTACGCAGTCGACATTGCGTTGGGGTGGCTACTCTGCCGAAGATGGCGAAGATGCCAACTTGAACAATCGTCTCAACTATATGTGGCTGGTAACGGCTAACGCTGATGGCTCTTATTCTTTCAAGAATATCGGTACAGGTCTCTATATGGCAGGTCGCACCACCAAGGCTTCTTCTAAAGAAAACGACCTTCGTTTGGCTGCCCCTGGTTCAGAAACTCCTATCAACCTCTTGTTGGAAGGTGCGCCAAAGGCTTCCAGTTTCCAGATGAACTTAGGTGTTGGAACATATCTCCGCTTCTACACTCGTGGCGATATAGTTTTCTCAGACAACGGTTCAAGTGCTGACTCTTATTTCACTATCGAAAAAGCCACTGCATGGGGTGAAAGTTCTTTCTTAGGCTTTACGGCACAACGCCCAACGCCTTGCACATTGCCTTATGAGGTTGAAGCTTCTATCGGCGATGAAGGTACGCTCTACAAGGTGGCAGGTCTCTTCAAAGAAGGTGAGACAACAACGCTCGAGCTTACGGCGTATGCTGCTACGGATAGAATCCCAGCGGGCACTCCGTTTATCGTAGTGATCAACGAAAACTTGTATGGTGCCAACTTCTTCCCAACGGCTACTTCTCTCAAGGACTTCAACTATAGCTATGAAGGTCATTCCGTGAATGGTCTTTGTGGTACGCTCGACAGAACGCCGATGAAGGCTGGATATGGTTTGTTTAGCAAAGGCAAGATTATTGTTGCAACGAGCGAAGACGTTCTGGGTGCTAACTCTGCTTATCTTGACTTCACAGTTCCTATGCTGACTGCCAAGGCTGAGTATTCTGTTCCGGTTGAGGGCTTCACCGTTACAGGCATTACGCAGACTGTTGTTCCTCAGCAGAATGCTGTCATCTATGATCTCCAAGGCCGCCGCGTGCTGAAGGCACAGAAGGGCCTCTACATCATCAATGGCAAGAAAGTTGTGGTGAAGTAGTTTAAGATAGAATCATCCTACTTATAAATATATCCCCGAAAGTTGGCAACTGCTCAACTTTCGGGGATATTTCTATACTCGCCCGTGTGTTTATTCCTTCACGAGGCATTTATCCAATAGGCGGTCAATTTCCTCGCGGTCGAGGTGCTGACCGATAAAGACAATTTTTTGCATACGGTCGCCATACTTCTCGTCCCAGTCGCGGCGCAGACCTGGCTCGCGATCCATCATGTCGCGCAATTCGTCCTCGGGCATCGTGGCATACCATTGTCCGATGCTGCTCAACCCTACTTGCTTGCCCGCTTGTTCAAACACATAGCAAATATTGCGTTCGTCGCGGAACCAGCAAATACCCTTGGCGCGGATGATACCCTTGGGCCAATGGCGCGCCACAAAGTCGTCGAAGAGCGACAACTCGAACGGCTGACGACGATAGTAGACGTATGTGCCAATGCCGTATTCTTCCGTTTCACCACCTTCGTGGTCGTGGTGGTGATGATGGTGATGGCAATGGTCATGATGATGCTCGTGCTCCTCATGATGGTGCTCCTCTTCGTGGTGATGGTGTTCGTGCTCCTCTTCTCCCTCGTGGTGCTCCTCTTGTGGTTTCTCCAGTTCGGCCAACCAAGTGGCAGATGAAGCCACTGTTTTGAAGTTGAAGAGCTGAGTATTGAGCAGTTTGTTGAGGTCAACATTGCCGTAGTCGCACTCAATGATTTCTGCTTTCGGTTGTAATGCACGCAGAATCTCCTTGATTTTTGCCAATTCCTCCGGCGTCACTTCCGAGGCTTTGTTGAGAAGAATTATATTGCAGAATTCCACTTGCTGAATCACGAGATTGGTGATATCTTCCTCATCGATGTTTTTGCGCTGCAAGTCCTCTCCGCTGTTGAACTCATCGCGTAGGCGAAGCGCATCCACAACGGTAGCAATGCAATCCAGACGAGCAATACCGTCTTTGACCATGGCTGGATACATGGTGGGAATACTGCAAAGTGTTTGTGCGATAGGAGCCGGCTCACAAACACCGCTGGCCTCAATCACTATGTAGTCGAATTTCTTCAGGCTCGTAATGTCGTGAACTTGTTCCATCAGGTCCGTCTTCAGCGTGCAGCAGATGCAACCATTCTGAAGAGCCACAAGGCTGTCGTCCTTCTTGCCCACGATACCGCCTTTCTCAATGAGGCTGGCATCGATGTTTACTTCGCCGATATCGTTTACTATTACGGCAAATTTGATGCCGTTGCTGTTCGTCAGAATGCGGTTGACGAGTGTGGTTTTTCCGCTGCCCAGGTAGCCTGTCAGCAGCAGAACGGGAGTTTGTTCTATCATGTTTTTAGTCTTATTTGTTCTTTCTGCAAAGTTATGCAGAAAACGGCTAAAAGCATAAAGTGTGCCTAAAATCAATGCAAACTTTATGAATGAAGAGGTGTGGAAACGTAAGCGAAAAAGTGTCCTTTTGTTGACAACACTCTTTGAGCGGAAAAATGGTCGATACAGTCGAAAATTCTCGGAAATCCATAGTTGCCGAAAAATGGGAGGGAAAAACCTGACGATTTTTCAGAAAAAATAGAGTGAAAATGCTTTTTTGGGGAAGAAAACCACTGTTTTTTGCTCCACAAGTTGGGATTTGCCCGTAGGTTTCCTTATTGTGCTGGAGAATATCCTTATTGTGTCAGCTGACAGGATAAGGATGTCAGCCGATAGCCTTATTCTATCCACGAACAGCCTTATAAAAACCATGTTTTCTAAAAGTCTTTGCGGCAATCGTACGTGTTCTTTCTCGATTTCGCGCGATTCTCACTGTCGAAAAATAAGACTTTTGTTGACAAATCTTTTCTTGTGAATAAACCAGTGTTTGGAGAAGTATTCGTGCGAACCAAATGAGTGGGGGGAGTGCTTTTTCTATCTGTCGTAGTTCTAATTCTCTGATTTTACACTATTTTTGCACCATAAAACAACTTAGATTTATGGCAAAACCAAGCATTCCTAAAGGTACGCGCGACTTCTCTCCCATTGAGATGGCCAAGCGCAACTATATCTTTAATACGATTCGCGATGTGTATGCGCTGTATGGCTTCCGTCAGATTGAGACGCCAGCTATGGAGAACCTTTCCACGCTGATGGGCAAATATGGCGAAGAGGGCGACAAACTTCTCTTCAAAATCCTCAATTCGGGCGATTTCATGAGCAAAACGACTCCGGCTGAATTAGAGGAACACAACATTGGACACCTGGCTGCTAAGTTCTGTGAGAAAGGACTTCGCTACGATTTGACAGTACCTTTTGCTCGCTTCGTGGTGCAGCACCGCGAGGAATTGCAGATGCCTTTTAAGCGCTATCAGATTCAACCCGTGTGGCGTGCCGACCGTCCGCAGAAAGGTAGATACAGAGAGTTCTATCAGTGTGATGCCGACGTGGTTGGCTCCGACAGCCTGCTCAACGAAGTGGAGCTGATGCAGATCATAGACGAGGTGTTCCACCGCTTTGGCATACGTGTGGCTATCAAAATCAATAACCGCAAGATTCTTTCCGGTATTGCCGAAGTGATTGGCGAAGCCGAGAAAATTGTGGATATCACCGTGGCCATCGACAAACTCGATAAGATTGGTCTCGACAATGTGAATGCCGAATTGCTCGCCAATGGTCTGACACAAGAGGCCGTTGAGAAACTGCAGCCCATCATCAGTCTCAGCGGAACAAATGCAGAGAAAATAGCAACGATGCGTGAGGTGTTGGCCAATTCCGAGGTCGGACTCAAAGGCGTTGCAGAAGTGGAGTTTGTGCTCAATAATCTGGGCGAACTGGTCAATCAGATTGACCTCGACCTCACTTTGGCGCGCGGTTTGAACTACTACACCGGCTGCATCTTCGAAGTGAAGGCGCTCGATGTGGAAATAGGTTCAATCACAGGCGGAGGCCGCTACGACAACCTTACGGGTATCTTCGGTATGCCTGGCCTTAGTGGCGTGGGCATCAGCTTTGGTGCTGATCGCATCTATGACGTACTCAATCAGCTCGAACTCTATCCCGAGGATACGGCACAAGGAGCGCAACTTTTGTTTATCAATTTTGGCGAAAAGGAAGCGGCATATTGCATGAGTCTTGCCCGTCAAACGCGCGCTGCCGGTATTTCTACGGAAGTTTACCCCGACAGTGTGAAGATGAAGAAGCAGATGAGCTACGCCAACGCCCAGCAAATACCGTTTGTGGCCCTTTGTGGAGAAACGGAAATGCAGGAGAAGAAAGTGGCGCTGAAGAATATGCTCACGGGCGAACAGACTTCGCTCACCGTTGAAGAACTCATCGAGAAAATCCGATAAGTTCCACTCGATGGCGCAAGGCTCTGCTGAGTCCGCCGTCTCATACACATATTTCATTCCCCATACGTTGTGTCACCGCACTCGCGTATGGGGAATGTTTTTTGTGAGGACACATCCGAGAGCAGAATAGAGCTTCTCGAGGATTTCTTCCTGTTTCCTATCAACAGCCCCTATAGCTATTCCTTTATATATAATGAAGTAGTTGTATATCCTACACCTCTGTTTGTCTAAAATATTGAAAGGCATACCCACTTCAAAGTGATTGATTTCTGAAAAGCGCAGAAAATAAGGTCAGTAAGGCTCTGGTGGAGCGCCGTTGTGCGAGAATCTATGGTTTTGAGCCACATTTCTATTTCAATAATTGTTAAACGTAAGTCAAACATTGTTGTGTCGACTTTGCAAATAATAAAGGAAAAGTTTGTTTTTACTAATCTTATTATTTACTTTTGTCGCGAAAAGTGTAAAGCATGACAACTAAAAAGGACATTATTTACTATTCATATCTAATCTAACTTTAATTACAAACTTATGAGAAAAGTCTATACTTTTCTGGCATCTGCAGTGCTGTTTGCTGTTGGTGCCGTGAGTGCACAGGCGCAGAAGTATTACGACGTCCCAGGTTTTGAGAACCGCGAGTTCGTGACCGAAATCACTCCGGGACAGCAAGTAGTGCTTCATACTGCTAGTGCGGGTACACCTAACTACCTCAGTGGTTCGGTGAAGTCTGCAACTGCTGGCGAGAATGCTGTTTACGCATTCGAAGAGGCAGGTGCTGACTCTAAAGGCGTGATGACTTACTACTTGAAGCAGGTTAACACGGGCAAGTATCTGGAAGATCCTCAGTACGCTAGTGGCGTTGAGTATGTTTCTTCTACTGCCAAAGCTTTCCGCTTCTATGCTAAGCATCCCGAGAACTTCTATTACAAAGGCGAGACAGTTCCTTCTGACGCTGATGTAACAACTACAGCTGTTTATGACTCAGCTCACTACAACAAAGTAAAGCCTGAAGGTGCTTACATCTTCACCAACGTTGACTACGCTAACAAGCCTATCAATGCTGATAATAAGGTTTACTTCTCTCCTTGGTGGTCAGATGCTAAGACTGCTGCATTCTGGGGTTACCAGGACACTAATACTTGGTACGTTTACACTGTAACGGCTAAGGCTGGTAGTGCTCTCCTCGAGGCTGTAATCACTGACCTCTTCCCAAGTGGTACTAGCGAGCTCTATCCTACGGGTGAAAATGTAGGTTGTGTTTCTGAAGCACAGCAGAATGCGATGAAGGCTGCTTACGATGCTGCTGTTAACCAGCTCAACAACGGTGCAACCGATGCTACTGCTTGCGAGCAGAAAGCTGCTGAACTCAAGACCGCTTACGAAGCTTATATCGCTGCTCGTATTCCGATGAAGGCTGGTTACTACGTATTCACTAGCACAGGCCGTGGTGCTTCTGCTGGTATCTACGAAAAGGACAAGGCTCTCTATTGGATGAACTGGGAAGTTCCTACAACGTATACCATTGCTGATGCTGCTTACATCTGGAAGGTTTCTGCTGCTGAAGACAAAGACACTTATCGTGTTCAGAACTTCTTGTCAAAGAACTATGCTTCTAATGTACAAACTTCTACATTGGTTCAAACTGTTGCTGAAAACGCACCTGCTTACAAGTTCGTTTCTAGCACGCTCGACGCTTCTAAGTTTGCTATCGGTCCCGTTAAGACTGGTACTTATGGTTTCCTCCACGAAGAGGGCGGTTCTGGTAAGGGTCGTATCGTAGGTTGGGAAGCTGCTTCCGAACCTTCTGCTTGGACAATCATCCCCGTTGCTGATGCTGTCATCACAGCTCTCGAATCTCAAGTTAAGGCTTATAACGATAGCGTTGCTCAGGCTCAGCTGAACGTTAACTTCAAGAAGCTTTACAACAATGCAGCTGCTGCTTACACTGACAACAACTTCTATAAGCTCTCTTCTGGTCAGAACCTCTCTGCTGATGGTTCTACTATTATGTTCGACGACCCAGGTAGTGCAACAGATGCTTCTCAGTTCTCTTCTAATGCTAAGGAAGCAAGCGAAGGTACTTTTGAAGGTCTCATCGACGGTATTGCTACTGCTGCTTCTAGCCAGGGTAATAACAACTGGTACTTCCACACAGCTTGGAAGGGTACGATTGCTGAACCTCACTACTTGCAGGTTGAGTTGCCTTCTGCAATCCAGAATCCGCTCTTCCAGTTCGCTAAGCGTACCAATGCTAGCTACAACCACTTGAGAAGCTTCCGTCTCGAAGTTTCTAACGATACTACTGCTGGTTGGACTGATGCTGGCGTATTCGGTGTTAACTACAACCGTACAGGTGTAGTAGGTAACGATACTGTAAAGAACGCTGTAGCACTCGTAGGTGCAAACCTCTCTGCTGCTTACAAGTTCTTCCGCATCGTTTGTCTTGAGTCCACTGGTTCTCAGTCTTTGAATGGTTATGACTTCTTCCATATCGGTGAGCTCCGTATCTATGACGGCGCAACTGTTGATGCTGCTAAGTCAATCAATAGTGTTCTCGACGCTACTGCTAAGAACAATCTGAACAATCAGATGACTGCTGCTTTGGCTCTCATCAATGCAGGCACTGCTGTTACTCAGGCTCAGTATGATGCCCTCAAGGCTGCTTACGATGCTTATGTTGCTGCTGTTCCTAACAAGTCTAAGTTGACCAGCGCTATTGCTGAAGCAAAGGCTCAGGCTGCTGCTGCTGCTGAAGGCGAAGGTCTCGGTTTCTTCGAAGTAGGTGCTGGTGCACAACTCACTGCTGCTGCAGAAGCTGTTGCTAACCAGGTATCTGACGATGTGATGACTGCTGCTCAGATTCAGTCTCTCACTGAACAACTCAACACTGCTGTTGCTGCTTTCAACGCTAAGTTGCACATGCCTGAAAATGGTAAGTACTACTACATCAAGTGTGCTACTACAGGTGAAGCTGCTAACAACTACGTTTACACTACTGATAATAGCAAGGCTCAGATCCGCTGGGGTGGTTTCGATGCTTCTAAGGGTAAGGATGCTCACCTCTCTGATGGTGCTCGTCTGAACTTCATCTGGAAGGCTGTTAAGAATGGTCCTAGCTCATATAGCTTCATGAATGCTGCAACAGGTACTTATATGGCAACTCAGCCAACTAATAACATGGGTATGTTCATGCGCCTCGATGCAGATTCATCTGCTATGAACCTGCGTTCTGCTAAGGTTGGTGGTTTGTTCAACTTCGTTCAGGCTGACAATGTATTTGCTAATGCTAAACCAGGTACTAAGACTGTTGTTACTTGGAACTCTGCTTCTGGTACAGACAACTCTGCTTTCTTCTTCGAAGAGGCTACTGACTGGAATCGCGCATACTACCTAGATATGACCTCACCTGCTATCGTTACTCTTCCGTTCGACGTTCTCGACGCTCCTGAAGGTGGTAAGATCTACTTGCCTCTCGGTCTGAACAAGACAAAGGGTACAATGGAATTTGCTGAAGTTTCTGCTTCTGTTCCTGCTGGCACTCCGCTCTTAGTTGTTCCTAACGCAGGTGAAGAAGGCGTTGAGATTTCTCTCTCTGCTGCTTCTCTCGAGGCTATCAACTACACGCTGACTCCGGTTACTTATACGAATGCTACGACTGGTGCTGCATTCGCTGGTACTTTGGCTCCTGTTGCTCTTCCTGCAACGGCTGTTGTTCTCAACGCACAGGGTACTACCTTCCTCAAGGCTGAGAAGGACGCAACTAGCCGCGCTAACGATGGTTACTTCACTAACCTCGGTGAGTTCACTGGAAACGGTGACTACTCTGTAAACATTGACCCAGATCTCGTAACTGGTATCAATAGCGCAGTGCTCAACGTTGTGAAGTCTGGTAAGATCTATGATCTCCAGGGTCGTGAAGTTCAGAAGGCTCAGAAGGGTCTCTACATCATCAACGGCAAGAAGGTTCTCGTTAAGTAATTCGAGACATCTCTATAACTTTTCAGAAGGTCGCCCCAATGTGGGCGGCCTTTTTTGTTTCCTTTCTGTGAAGCCTCCTCTCTCGGAAAATGTTTAGCACATTTTCTCCCACTCGAGCGTTTGTTAATGCTCGAGCACAGTCGTCTGTTAAAATCAAAGAATAACCTTACAAAGAATCTTTCCTTGGAGTTTCTGAAAAAAAAGATCTAACAGAGGCGCAGTACTACAATATGCACCATCGTAAATATCCTTATTGCGTTTGAGAATACAATAAGGGCGTCGGCTGACAGAATAAGGCTGTCAGCTGATATCCTTATTGTATTTTTAGTTTGCTTCTACATAACTATAATTATGGCTTGCAGCCGCTTGGGAAGCCGTTGCGAAGCCCTCACTGCTTTTATGAACATTTTTATTTTGTTAAAAGTTAAAGGTAACTCTTTGTATATATTCGAAAAAGCTTATTATTGCTTGTTTTTTCTGCCTATAATCTGTATTTTAGCACCCCGAGAAAGCAATACTACACAAATAATTACCTATGAAACAAATCTCCAAGCACTTATTAGTGCTGGCAGGAGTAAGTCTTTCACTTTCGGCAGTTGCACAAGATGTGGACTATACGAAGTATCCAGACTACACTGCCGTAACGAAAGCTGACCCTACTTTGCGCGCGCGTAGAGGACCTACTCAGCGACCCGATCATGTGAATAACGGGGAATCTCGTTGTTTCCCTCCCGTTGTCAATCAGGACGGCGGTTCATGTGGTTCGGCCTCTCGTATTTATTACATGTTCACCTATGAGATTAACGCTTATAGGAATGCAGACGGCAAAAAGCCCGAGAACCAGTATCCCACCCACTTCACTTGGCTGCTTACCAATTCCAATTCCGGTAAGGAAGGAATGGCACGCGCCAATGGTATCCCCAATTCTGTGACTTATGGTGGTAATACCTATTCTCGCCTTTTTGGTAATCAAGTTTGCGAAAGCAATGATTTCGGTTGGATGCAAGGCTACGACAAATGGTTTGAAGCCATGCACAACCGCATTAGCCGCTCAGCCAATTTCCCTCTCTCTGTTGAGACTGAAGAAGGTCGTGAGGCTGTGAAAAACTGGCTCTGGAACCACAATGGCGACCCCGACTTTGAGGGACGTGGTGGTATCTGCGGTATCGGTGTGGCCAGCGGTGGCGACTGGAAACCTATTCCGTACACAGAAAAAAACAGAAGTATCGGTGTTGCTGGTAAGCAGTTTGTCAAGAGTTGGGGTAAGCAAGTGGACCACGCTCTTACCATTGTGGGCTACGACGATCGCATCGAGTTCGACCTCGACGGCAACGGTATAGCGGGCGAAAAGGACAAGGACGAAGTTGGCGCATGGATTATCGTCAACAGTTGGAGTCCTTGGTGGGCTAACAACGGTTTCATCTACTGCCCTTATAAGCACGCGGTTCCTGTTGGGACAAGCGGAGGCTACTATAAGCCCGAGATTTATTACGTTCGTAAGAACTATCGTCCGCTCAAGACTCTCAAAATCCGTATGGCTTATTCCAAGCGTAGTGAGTTGAGCTTGAAAGCCGGTATCGCAGCCGACACCTCAGCCACTGTGCCTGAACAAGAAATCCAGATGGAGCATTTCAACTATGCTGGTGATGGCGATGGCGATGGAGTAGATGCAGAAACTCCGATGTTGGGCCGTTGGGCAGATGGTGTCCACAAAGAAGCAATGGAGTTTGGCTATGATATAACAGACCTCTCTGCAGTGCTCGACCCCTCTAAACCCGCTAAATACTTCTTTGTTATCGATTCCAAGAGCACAGCTAATGGTGTGGGTAAGGTAGAAGCCGTTTCACTGATGGATTATACCCATGGCGAACCCGGTATCGAAATCCCATTCCCCCTCGGCAACGGCGTGGATATCAAAACACAGGGCGAACGCACTATCATCTCTTTCTCTGTGCCTGGCGAGTTTATAGCTAAACCGCGCAATGTGGTTTACGCTAACAACCAACTCACTTGGGACGATCCCGAAACATGTACTTATGCGCTCACAGGCTATAAGATTTACAAAGATGGCGTGCTGATGTCAACAGTGGGCAAGGATGTTCACACAGCTTCAGCAGCAGCAAGTGGCAACTATGCTGTAGAAGCTATCTATGACAACGAAGGTGTGGCAATGGCTTCCGCTCGCGTGGATGCTACGCCTACTGACTTCCACGGCACTACGGCTACTGCCGACTTCACGCGTAAGTTCTTCGGAGGTGGTATCCGCATCAAGGATCTCTTCAAGAAGACATACAAACAAGCAACTATTGAATACTGGCTCAGACCTATCGATTGTGTAGAAAATGGTCAGCAAGTGGGTCCAGGATGGGGCGACTTCCTCATCTGTGGCAATGCTCAGGGTCAAGTAGTCTTTGGTTGGGACAATAACAACAAGGCAACAACGCGTCGTAGCACGCTTCTGCCCAATGGTTGGAAGCACATCGCCATTGTTATCGACGGCAAGAAGGCTACAGCTTATATCAATGGCGTTAAGCAAGGCGAGGTGGCAGGACCTAAAGAAGGTCTTGGAGGCTTCGGCGACTTTGTTGTAGGTCGTGATGGTAATGAAGGTATCCGCGGTGAGCTCAATGAAGTTCGCATTTGGAGCACCGCTCGTTCACAAACACAGATTCAGCAATATATGTACACGCAGATTGCGAACCCCGCAACCGAACCTGGACTCTTGGCTGAAGTAACAATGGACGAACCAGCTGATCAAGCGCTCACGGATAAGGCGAACAACCACGTGATTGAGCTGATTGGCAAGACACCATTACGTTTGCTTAATACCAATTGCAAAGATAAGCGTACACTCAAAGCCGATTTCTCCTTCCCTCAAGGCACTGTATATAGCAATGCTGCTGTACAGCTCGTCAATGAATCAGCAGGTAACGCTGTGAAATTCAACTGGACAGTGAAAGACGGTAGTAAGACCACTAACTACAATACTCCCGAGCCTTCGGTAATCTTCCAAACTGCTGGTGAGAAGACGGTTTCTCTCCGCGTTGAGGACGCTACAGGTAAAGCCGACTCTCTCACTAAGAACGTAACCGTTGTTTCTCAGGATCTTCCGAAAGCTAACTTCTTCGGTCCTGAGGAGGTTTACATCAATACGCCTGTGACTTTTGTCAACCAGTCTTCTCCTCTCGAAGGCGTTAAGTATGCGTGGACAACAGAGGGATCTGACAAGAATGCGTCAACCTCTCAGCACTTCTCCACTACTTATAAGACTCCTGGCGTTTATGACGTGAAACTGACCGTTACAAATGGTGCAGGTTCTACGGAATGTGTTCATAGAATCAATGTTCTGAACCTCCACCCGATTGTAAACTTTGAAGTAGAGAAGGGTGCTGTTCGTCGTAACACTTATGTGCGTCTGACCGACCGTTCACAGCACGATCCAACGCAATGGCACTGGGAAATCTCTTCTGCCGATACAGTGATCGTTCATGAAGGAACGCTCCGCGGCTATCGCTTCACCGAGCCTGGTCGCTACGACATCCGTCTCGACGCTGGTAACGACTGCGGTTGGGGTACTTACACGCTCCGCAATGCAGTGGAAGTGAGCAACGAAGATCCTAAGACGGGTCTCAACTTCAAGGGGGCTGCTTCTGAATATGTTAGCTTCGATAATCCGCTGCCAACGACTGGCAATAACGACATCACTATCGACTACTGGTTTAATGCACAACCTGTTTCAACTTACAACAACCAGGTGGGCGACCAGAATTTCTACACGCGCACACTCTATAATGGTAGTGTGCTCCTCACCATCGGTGACAAGCACTACACCTCTTGCGCTAACTTCTATCGCGTAGGCGAATGGCACCACTATGCCTTTGTTTTCAGCGGAGAATACTGCAACCTCTATCGCGACTGTCAGCTCATCGAGCAGATCAAGATTGGCAACGTCAATCTCCGTCAGAATCTCCCCGCTAAGTTCCGCCTTGGTAGCGCAGAAGCTCCTATGAAGGGTATTCTCGATGAATTCCGTATTTGGAACTCCGCTCTCACGAAGGAACAGTTGCACGCACTCTCTAATCAGAGTATTAAGAAGGTGGCTGATGCAGAGCGCGACCACAACTTGGTGCTCTACTATCAGTTCAACCAGAGTGGTGGCGATGTGGAAGATGCCGCTAGCGGCGCTCACACAGGTAAGCGCGTAGGCTTCGGTCCTGATGGCGATGCTTGGAGCAACTCTATCGGTGCTTTCTGCCTCTCTAAGAACGGCGTTCAAGAAATCACTGAAAAGTATCTCACTAACTACAAGCGTCCGTTCTTCTATACGAGCGAAACAATCAATAAGGCTTACGGCTCACGCTTTGCAGGTCTTGAAATCGGTACGCAACGTTCTGGCTGGCAACAAGAAAATGTTGCCACTGTGGGCGATGTTAAGATGAGCTTCTTTGTTGACCGTGAGCAGAATGATCTCCTCTCTCTCATGACAGGTGCACTTGCTTTCGCCGATTCAGCAAAGAATCTGAAGCTCTATCAAACCATCACGCTGCCGGCTGGCTACTACACGTTCGGTATGATTCCTCACGACTTCACTGGCGTTAATGGTTCTTACCTCGTTGTTAACAAGGGCGCAAGTCTGCCCGATGCTAAGCAGTTGCAGAAGGCTATCGCTTCAACAGGTTTGCACAATATGGAAGTCAACTTCCGTTTGCCAGAAGAAACAGAAGTTTCTCTCGGTTTGCTCTGCAACACGAGTGGTTACACAATGTTCAACGTGAATCGCTTCTATCTGAATCGTAAGGGTTCTAACGATAACTGGACTTACACGAGCATTGATACTCCGGAAATCACTCCTGCTGAAACTGAAGCTCCCGTTGTTTACGACCTCCAAGGTCGCCGCGTGGAGAAAGTACAGCAAGGTTTGTATATCGTGAACGGTAAGAAAGTCTTTGTAAAGTAAAGACTCAATAACCCTTTAAGGCTATTTGTAGCCACAAACATTACACCTGAGAAAGTGTAGCGTTTGTGGCTACTTTTTTATACCTGCTTTTAGTACAAAAGAAGGCGTGTGTAGTGAGCGGAAAATATCAAAATGTTCTCCTAAAGCTATGAAAGTAAGGACATAAACTGTAAACTCTTAAAAAATGTTGTGCTTGTCTGAAATAATTGCTTACTTTTGCATTCAGATAATGCTATAATATTTTCAGATAACTCGTTTAGTTGGAATAAAAGGAAACTATTCAAACCTAATAAATAAAACCAATTATGAAGAAGTTTTACAACTTGAAGATGATGCTCCTCGTAGCTCTTTTGAGCCTCGTTGGAGTGAGTGTTAATGCGCAGGAGGTAGCGTACAAAACGCTTGATTTTGCGCAGGCAGAGATGGAATCTTGTGATCAGTACGATCAAAAGTGGACGGCTACATTTAGTGATGATACTTGGGTAATGAATGCTTTCAGTAATTATAGTAATGTATGGAAGTATGTTAAATGTGGTTCACACAAGGAAGAAAGTACAGCAACCATTACTACTGGTACTGCCTATGAAAAAGCATTAACTAAAGTTGTTGTAACTATTGATAAGATCACTACGAATTTAGTTAAAAATATTCAGTTGCAGATTTCTAATGATACCGCATTTAGTAGTCCAACTACCATTACTGCTCCTATTTCAGATCTGAAGGCAGGAGATTTGGTATTCGCTATTTCCGCGCCCCGAGCTAATGCTTACTATCGACTTGTTTTTAATTGCAAGAAACCTTCTAATAAGAAGAATAAGAAAAATGGCTATGTTCAAATCTCAAAGATTGTTTACTATGCACCTGCTTCAGCAGAGATTAAGGTAAATATCGGCGCAACAGGTTATGCAACTCTCTATTATAGCGATCGTGCACTCGTTGTTCCTGAAAATGTATATGCATACACTTATAAAGTTACAAACGGCAAGTTGGACGAAAGCTATCTTTACAATGCTGGTGAAACAATTCCTGCTGCTACAGGCGTAGTGCTCAAGGCTGCTCCTGGCGAATATACTTTTGCCGCTTCTCAGGAAGCTGGTGAAGTAGATACAGACAACCTTCTCAAGGGTTCTGACGAAGCTACACTGACAACTGGTGGTGCTGTTTACTATAAGCTCTCTTTGAACAAGGCTGGTGATGCTAATTCTGTAGGTTTCTATTATGGTGCTGCTGATGGTGCTGCTTTCACCAATGGTGCTCATAAGGCTTATCTCGCCCTCCCCGCAGCAAGTGGCGTGCGCGCTTTCCTCTTCAATGGAAATACTACTACAGGCATCCAGAACGTAACATCTAACAATGCTGCTACACAGGTTTACGACCTCCAGGGTCGCTGCGTTCAGAGCGCACAAAAAGGCCTCTATATCATCAATGGCAAGAAAGTACTCGTTAAGTAAGAACTATAAATAGCTAAATCTTATAAAGAATATGAAAGTATATATCAAACCAGCATCTGTTGAATACAGTATTTTCGTAGAAACAAGTCTGATGCTCTCTGCGAATAATGAAGTAGGTGGTCCCCAACTCACTCGTCAGCATGGTTCATGGAATAGTGAAGACTGGAACGAAGAAGACTAAAAATACCTATCTCCCTCTACAGCTTTAGCTTGTAGAGATGGTATTTACAAATACATTCTAAGAAAGGAGGCGCATCAATGATGCGCCTCCTTTTTGCATGATAGTAGCCCCCTGAACGAGCAATCAAGTGGGATGAGCAATACTAGCGAGGAGCGTATCTTCTTATAGTTTTCCTTATAGCGTTTGAATATACAATAAGGATGTCAGCTCACGCCCTTATTGTGCTCTCAAAAGCAATAAGGGTATTTACCGCTTTCTGTATTCTCTCTGTTTTCCTCCAGCGTATGTTTCACCACTGCTCCATTTGGTGAAGTGTTTTATAAAAAATGTCCGCAAAGCCTATATTCAGACTTTGCGGACAGATAAGTTTATGCTTCCGTGCGATTCATGACAGAAGCACGACGGAAAGAGATGCTGCTTTGTGGGCAGCATTCTCTAATAGATTCATTAAGCCGTCATTTTGTTGAGTTTCTTCAAGAGTGCGAACATCACGAGGGCACTGACAAGGCAGAGAGCAATCAGAATGCCCCAGTTGTACATTAGTGGGATGCGGTTCCAAAGCATTGAGGGGATAGAGCTTAGGTAGTTACCAATGGCTGTTGCCACAAACCAGCCGCCCATCATCAACCCCTTGTATTTGGGAGGAGCCACCTTGCTCACAAAGGAGATACCCATGGGCGAAAGTAGCAACTCAGCTAACGTGAGGGTGAAATAGGTGGAGATCAGCCAGCTCGGTGAAAGGATGCTTTGTGTCTTGTCGCCCAAGTCCATCGGAGAAATCAAGTTGGTAGACGCCAATGTGATGACAGCGAAGCCCACTGCTGCCACGAACATACCCAAAGCAATACGTGCGGGAGCGCTCACCTCATGTCCCTTCTTTGCCAAGTAGCCGAAGAAGAGCATGCTAAACGGTGTCAGTGCAACGACGAAGAAGGGGTTGAACTGTTGGAAGTCGGACGGCTGCGACATGGTGGGATCTTCCATGTTCATGAAGAGAGCGATAGCTCCAGCCCATGCCAGAAGTGTGACAACGCCGCATAGCACCTTGTTCTTTCCCGTCTTGGATTGGAAAACACCGATACCAGTGTACACAGAAAGAGCAATCAAGGCCAAGCTGAAGATGTTGAACCAGATACGCATCGAACCAGATACGGAGAGGTTGGTGTATTTCTTAGCAAAGAAAGTCAGTGCAGAACCGTTCTGGTGGAATGCCATCCAGAAGAAGATAACCACACCGAAGACAAGCAGGAGGGCAACAATGCGATCTCTGGTTTGTTTCGGAGTGAGTTCTTCCACTTCCTGCTTAGATTCCTTAGCTTGTTTAGCAGTGATGTCAGCATGTTTGAACCAGCCGCGGAAGGCAAAGTACACAACGGCGGAGAAAATCAGCGAAATACAAGCCACACCGAAGCAAAGACCGTAGGCACCATATAACGCCTTGAGATAAGCCGGATCTTGGTTCGCTGCATCATAAACGAAGCCATACTGACCTAAATAGAGATTCGTAATCCATTTGGCCATTGAGGGGGCAAACATAGAGCCGAGATTGATAGCCATATAGAAGAGGCTAAAAGCTGAATCGCGGCTGGATGCGTACTGCGGGCTATCGTAAAGATTACCTACCAGTACTTGCAGATTGCCTTTGAAAAGACCCGTACCCAGCGATACGCAAGCGAGACCTGCAAACATGGCAATTTTGCCCATTTCATCGGCGCCTGTCGGGATAGCCAGTCCGAGATAACCAAGGAACATAGTGGCGAAACCGAGGGTGACACACTTGCCGTAACCAATCTTGTCGGCCAGCATACCTCCGAGGAGTGGAGCAAAATACACTACAGCGAGGAAGATGGCGTAGACTTGTCCTGCTTCTGACTCTGTCCATCCAAACTTGGCCTGCATGAAAAGCGCGAAGATGGCAAGCATCGTGTAATAGCCGAAGCGCTCGCCTGTGTTGGCCAAAGCCAACGCATACAATCCTTTTGGTTGATTTTCAAACATACTTTGTTTTGTTGTGGTTAGAAATTATTTTGAATTGATTTTAATTGCTGAAATGGTAAGGGAACACGAATTTTACGAATTAGGCGAATGGAGCGAATTTATTTTATTATAAATATTTTCATTCTTTCTAAAGTTGTAAAAAGTGACGTATTTATTTTGAATTGATTTTAGTTGCTGAAATGGTAAGGGAACACGAATTTTACGAATTAGGCGAATGGAGCGAATT